>WFRY01000161.1 GCA_015486315.1 Desulfobulbaceae bacterium | reverse complement strand
CCAGGGCCTGAAAGATGGCGGAATGCTCGGAATCAATCGGCAGCAGGGCGACTCCGCTTTCCTTTACTGCCTTCATAACGAGGCGGCCGGCCATGACCAGGGTTTCCTTATTGGCAAGACCGATATCCTTGCCGGCGGCAATGGCATCCAGAGTGGGGAGCAGTCCCACTGCCCCGACAACGGCGGAAACCACCATTTCGGCATCATCAAGTGTTGCGGTCTTCCGGTTACCATGGCTCCCCCAGAGAATTCTATCCCTGTATTTTGAGGGCAGCAGATCAGCCAGTGGAGCAACCAGTTCTTCCTCTGCAACCGAAATACACGCAGGATCAAACTCAAGGGTCTGGGCGGCAAGTTCCCTGATGTTCTTCCCGGCTGCAAGGCCGACAATACGGAACCGGTCCGGAAAGGTACGGACCACGGCCAGCACATTTTTTCCAATGGATCCGGTGGAACCAAGCAGGGAAAGAGTTTTCATGAAAGAACTCCGAGATAGAGGAGCGCGTATAACAGCGGCGCAGTAAGAAGCAGGCTGTCAATCCGGTCAAGCAGGCCGCCATGACCACCGAGAATCGTGCCTGAATCCTTAACCCCGGCACCGCGTTTGATGATTGATTCGGTCAGGTCTCCGGCAATGCCGACAGCCGACAGGACGGCGGCGGCAAAGGCAATCCGGACACTGCTCACTTCCGGCAGCAGCCAGGCCGAAACGAGCAGTGCTGCTATTACGGCCGCTGCCATTCCGCCCAGGGCGCCGTTTACAGTCTTGCCCGGGCTGATGTTCGGGCAGAGTTTTTCTCTGCCGAATGCCCGACCGGCATAATAGGCCCCGGTATCGGATCCGGCTGTTACAGCCGTCAGCAGCAGGAGCCAGGATGCGCCGTCAGGCAGAAAACGAATCAGCACCAGGTGCGCACTGCAGATCGATATGTACAGCACAGCAAATCCGGCGCTGGTGAGAAATGCCGGCGGGTCATCAAAACGGCTGTAATTGTTGAGAACCAGCAGGACAAGACCCAGCAGTGCAAGGTAGCAGCCGAGCAATACGGCCGTTGCCGAACCGGCAGACACAGCGGCCAATGGCAGAGAACAGATAGCGATGGCCACGGCCATGCTGCCGGAACCGGGCGTGGTACCGACCATGCGGAAATACTCACTCAGGGCAACAATCGCACCCAGGGTAATAACCAGCCAGAACAGCAGCGGAGGAGCGAGAAAGAGCAACAACAGCCACAGCGTAACCATGAGCAGGCCGGGTATTACGCGTCCCATGAAAATCTCTCCTTGAGGATGAAGCATCCGGAGCGGCTTGTCATCAGAGAGCAGGAATCAGCTGCAGACCAAAGGGCTCCGTGGAAAAAATGCTTATTCTGTGTCCAGCTGGGCACCGGTTTTACCGAAACGGCGCTGGCGACCGGCATAATCTCTAAGGGCCTCCAGCAGCTGCGGTTTTCGGAAGTCCGGCCACTTGGTCTCGGTAAAATAAATTTCAGCATAGGATACCTGCCAGAGCAGAAAATTGGACAACCGTTTCTCGCCGCCGGTCCGAATCAACAGATCCGGATCAGGCTGGCCTGTAGAGTAGAGGTGGTCACTGAGCATTTGCTCGTCAACTGCCCGGGCATCAAGTTCGCCGGCGCTACATTTGCGCATCATCTCCTGAACCCCGGCAACGATCTCGGCCCGTGATCCGTAGCTGAGCGCCAGATTCAGACGCATCCCCCGGCAATGGGCAGTATCAGCCATCACCTGTTCGAGAATCCGCCGGACATCAGCAGGCAGCCGATCACGCTGACCGAAACAGCCCAACCGGATCTCATTGGTCATCATGTTATCCAGTTCTGCCTGTAGATAGTTCTTAAGCAGGGACATGAGGCCCTTGACTTCAAGACCGGGCCGACGCCAGTTTTCAGTCGAAAAGGCGTACAGAGTGAGATGTTGCACGCCTACTTCACGGGCAGCCTCAACCACGGCACGGACTGAATCAACACCGGCTTTATGGCCGAACAGTCTGGGTCGTTTCCGCTTTTCCGCCCAACGTCCATTACCGTCCATAATAATGGCGATATGGACCGGGACCGGATCTATTTCAGGCTGAACCTCCAGCATGAAAAAAAAGGAGGTTAGACCTCCATCACCTCTTTTTCCTTACCGGCAGCTATCTCGTCGATCTGCTTGACAAAGGCATCAGTTGCCTTTTGCGCATCTTCCTGCAGACGAAACATATCATCCTCGGATATATCCTTATCCTTTTTCATCTTTTTGAGGGCATCATTTGCCTCACGACGGACATTTCGGACTGCAACCTTGAACTCTTCGGAAACTTTCTTGACCTGCTTGACCAGTTCTTTCCGCCGTTCTTCAGTGAGCTGGGGAATTGTAAGACGAATAACTTTACCATCATTGGCCGGGGTCAGACCAAGGTCGGAGGAAAGGATGGCCTTTTCAATCACAGCCAGCATCTGCGGATCCCAGGGCTGAATGACGATCATCCTGCTCTCCGGGATAGTCAGGGTACCCACCTGATCAACGGGAAGCACGGAGCCGTAGGCATCAACTTTGATTCCATCCAGCAGAGCCAGCGAAGCACGACCGGTTCGAATTTTAACCAGTTCCCGTTTCAGGGCGTCAACACTGGCCTCCATTTTGGTATTCACCTGATCGACAACATCATTTGGCATGACTTTCTCCTTTTTTTAAGCTGTCAGCAACCGATATCAGTTATGCTGTACACTGCCGGCAGGAGTGACAACTGTTGCTGACTGAAACCTCTTTAACCGGTAATCAACGTACCAATTTCCTCGCCGGATGCCGCACGGGCGATATTACCCGGCGTTTTCATATTAAAAACAAAAATAGGCAGGCTGTTGTCACGGGCAAGAGAGATACCGGCTGCATCCATAACCCGCAGTTCGTCCTGCAGGACCCTGGTATATGTGAGCCGGTCAAAGCGGATTGCATTTTCATCCTTTTCAGGATCACGGTCGTAGACACCGTCCACCCTTGTTGCCTTCATGATCACATCCGCCTCGATCTCCAATGCCCGGAGCACGCCGCCGGTATCGGTTGTAAAAAAAGGGTTGCCTGTCCCGGCGGCAAAGATGACTACCCTACCCTGCTGCAGATGTTCCAGGGCATGGGCCCGGACATAGGGTTCACAGACATTGCGCATGGAAATTGCGGACATAACCCGACAGGAAACGCCGGCCTTCTCCAGGCCATCCTGCATGGCAAGGGCGTTGATAACCGTGGCAAGCATTCCCATGTTGTCTGCAGAGGCACGGTTCATACCACCGGCAGCACCGGCAACACCTCGAAAAATATTACCGGCACCGATCACCAGTCCAAGCTGGACACCGTCGGCATGGACCGTGCGGATCTCCCGGGCAACAAATTCAATGGTCTCCGGACTGATGCCGTAGGCACCATCACCCATCAGGGCTTCTCCGCTGATCTTCAGCAGAATGCGTTTATAGTGCATCGACGTGTCCCTCAGGAACTCTATGATCTATTTAAAAAATAACAACATAGGTCAAACAGGATAAGCCGGCAGCCGGAGACCCGGCTGCCGGTACCCCACTGCAATCAAATCAATTATGCGCCGATCTGGAAACGGGCAAAGCGTTTAACGGAAATATTTTCACCCATCTTGGCAATAAGTTCGTTGAGCAGATCCTGAATGCTGAGATCAGGATTCTTGACAAACTTTTGATCCATGAGACAAACCTCCGATAGATATTTCTCCATCTTGCCGGTAACAATTTTTTCAATGATGTTGTCGGGTTTTCCAGATTCCTTTGCCTGATTGACATAAATTTCCTTCTCCCGGTCAACCATCTTCGCCGGGACCTCATCCCGGGTTACAGCCACCGGACTTACAGCAGCAACATGCATGGCAACGTCTTTGGCAAAGGCCAGGAAATCATCGGTTTTTGCTACAAAATCAGTTTCACAGCCGACTTCGACCATAACGCCAAGCTTACCGCCTGCGTGGATATAACATTCAACAACCCCCTCAGAGGTGGCACGATCAGCGCGCTTGGCAGCAACAGCAAGCCCCTTCTGACGAAGCAGGTCAACAGCCTTTTCCAGATCACCTTCTGTCTCGCCAAGAGCTTTCTTACAATCCATCATGCCGGCATTGGTCTTATCACGCAGTTCTTTGACCATCTGGCTGGTAATTTTCACAGTCGTTCTCCTTTCAACATATAAAATAATCACGCGGGAATGTACTCAGACATTCTACCCGCTCTATATCGTGGTCTTTTACGAGAGAAGGGGCTTTAACAAGCCCCTTCAAAAAAACAAATTGGTTTCCAACCGGCTGTTATTCTGCAGCTGTTACCTCTGCACTCTCTTTCGGTGCAGCCTCAGTACTCATCGCGGCTTCAAGTTCTTCCACACTTGCATCCTGTTCCTCACCGCGGCGGGCCTTACCTTCAAGTACTGCTGCAGCAAGTTGAGAACTGATCAGCTTGATGGCACGAATTGCGTCATCATTACCTGGAATAACACAATCAATTCCATCAGGATCACAGTTCGTGTCGGTCAGGGCAACCACGGGAATATTAAGTTTTCTGGCCTCTCCAACCGCAATTTCCTCTTTCCGGGGATCTATGACAAACAAGACATCAGGCAAAACCCGCATATCTTTAATACCACCGATATTGCGATCAAGTTTTACCCGCTCTTTTTCCATCTTCAGGATTTCTTTTTTCGGAAAACGATTAATACTTCCGTCTTCCTGCATGGTCTCAATTTTTTTCAACCGGTCGACTGAATGTTTAATGGTCTGAAAATTGGTCATCATACCGCCAAGCCAGCGGTGATTGACAAAAAACATTCCGCAGCGCTCGGCCTCTTCTCGGATAATAGCCTGTGCCTGACGTTTGGTACCGACAAACATTACCGTGCCACCGTCGGCAACGACATCTGCGATATATGCATAAGCCTTACGAAAAAGCTTCATGGTCGCATCAAGATTGACAATATAAATGCCGTTACGCGGTCCATAGATATACGGCTTCATCTTCGGGTTCCAGCGCCTGGTCTGATGACCGAAATGCAGACCAGCCTCGAGCATCTGCCGCATTGTTACTTTTGTAGCCATTGTTTCCTCCACAATTTATGGTTGTTCCTCCATCCCAATGTCCGATTCCCCAAGGAACACCAAAGGACGTAAACGGGATGTGTGTCGTTGCAGTCCGGCACAATGCCGGACTTTTAATTAATACAAAGATTATCTGTTTACCATAGCAACCATGTAAGAGCAAGCATATCCGATGAAAAATCCATGGAAACAACTGTACCAACGTGGTCGGCTGCGATATCTTCCGGATAGCATTACAGAGTAAATCTCAGGCAATAAATGGAGTGCTTCAGCGTGGAATCAAAGTCCTGCGATCACCAAGCACATGCAGCAGCCAGTCGAAACCAAACTTGAGAAGTTCGATATCTTCAGCTTCAATGCGACGCCGACGATCTCGGTCCAGGCGATAGGCATTGAGCAGTTTATGCTGTTCCATATAGAAACGGAAGCCATCGAGGTTGTAACAGACCATAAAGGCCAGCTGTTGACGGGGACCTGCCTGACCTTCACCCTGCCAGGGATTGGTGGCAAAAAAGGCGTCCACCTCAGCCCACATATCGTTGAGCAGATTATATTCAAGCAGGTGCTGATCACGCTCCCATTGTTTGACAGTATAGGAGTGATCTTCCAGATGTCCCTTACAGTAAGGGTGGTGAGTCAGAAAATAATGACTTTTCAGCCACCCTCTTTTAGCGGTTTTTTCCACAGCACGTTCAAGGGGGTACGTACGACAGGCGGACGGACGGTCCTGATAAACCGAACATCCCTCTGAAACAAGAAAAGGACAGGGGTATTCATCAGTGTTCTGCATGTTGAGCATGACCGTCGGAAAATAAGGATTCTCTCCTTGACCGATGCGAATATATTTCTCCAGAAATTCGGAAGAATGAAGACCCAGGTTGTTCTTGAGGCGCACTACATCAACCGGGAAAAGCCGCAGTTCAACCTTATGGCAACAGACGAGATAACAGCTTACACCGGAATGACAACGAAAATGAAAAGGATTGTTGCCGACGGCATTTTTTTTCAATTCGGAATTAAATGAATTATCAGGCATGAGGCAGTACCATAAAAAAAGCCGATATGACGAAAATCATCATACCGGCCTGCAAGTAAAGAAATAAGAAGAGGAGGAGCTGACGCTTACCCGTTATCTTCCTGGTCGGAAGCTTCTCCTACGGCTTCTTCATAGCCGACCAGCTCAACAATAGCCATGGGAGCGGCATCACCGTAACGGTTACCGGTTCTGATAATACGTGTATACCCGCCATTACGATCAACGAACTGGCCGCTGAGTTCGTCAAAGAGTTTAGCAACAATACCCTTGGAGCGGATATAGGCCATGGCCTGTCTCCGGGCATGCAGATCACCTCTTTTTCCAAGGGTAATCATTTTTTCTGCAACCCTTCTGGTCTCTTTGGCCTTGGGTACGGTGGTAACGATACGTTCATGCTCAAGCAGCGAAGTAACCATGTTGCGAAGCATGGCCTTACGGTGAGCGGCTGTGCGATTGAGCTTTCTGCCCGATTTTCTATGTCTCATTGTTCTATCCTATTATGCTATCGTGTCAAATGCCTGATGAAAATTCAGAAGAAAAGGATCAGCTTTCCTCGATTTCTTCATCGCGCTCATTGGGAGCAATCCAGCCCTCATGGGTCATGCCGAGAGTCAGTTCGTGCTGCTGGAGCAAGGCCTTAATTTCGTTCAGTGATTTACGTCCAAAATTCTTAGTCTTAAGCATTTCGGCATCGGTTTTTTGAACCAGTTGTCCGATATATTGAATATTTGCATTCTTCAAACAGTTTGCCGACCGAACTGAAAGCTCAAGATCTTCAACATTCTTATCAAGGAACGGAGGATAAACAGCACCATCGCCTTCACCTTCAGGTTTTTCAGGTGCTATAGCCTCCTGCTCATCAAAGTTTATAAAAATAGTCATCTGTTCTTTGACAATCTTGGCAGCATAGGCAAGGGCATTCTCGGGCAGGACCGAACCGTCGGTTTCCACCTCAATAGTGAGACGGTCATAATCCGTATGCTGACCGACTCGTGCCTGACTTACAACGTACTGGATGCGGCGAATGGGAGAAAAAGTTGCATCAATGGGAATAACGCCAATGGGCTGGTCGTCTTTCTTATTCTGCTCGGCAGGGACATAACCCTTGCCCCACTGTATCTCAAGTTCGGCCCGAAAAGTCGCATTATCACCAGTCACCGTACAGACCACATGTTCAGGATTCATCACCTCAACATGGCCGCCACCTTTGATATCTCCGGCAGTGACCGGACCAGGCTTGGACTTTTCTATAACAACGGTTCGGGTTTCCGGACTGTCGAGTTTAAGACGAACCTGCTTCAGGTTAAGGATAATATCAGCTACATCTTCCTGCACACCGTCAATGGTTGTGAATTCGTGCAGCGCACCATCAATCTTGATCGAGGTTATTGCTGCCCCCCTGATCGAAGACAACAGTATCCGGCGCAGGGAGTTGCCGATAGTTGCCGCAAAACCACGTTCAAAAGGCTGACAGATGAACTTACCATAAGTGTCGGTATGACTGTCTTTGGTAACCTCCAGTCGATCCGGAGTAATGAGTTCATGCCAGTTTTTATAAAAGGGATTGTCGTCCCGAATTTCCTGTGCCATGCAATACCTGATTGCTTATATTTACTTGGAGTACAGCTCAACGATAAGCTGTTCATGAATCGGCATGGTAATCTCATCCCGATTGGGCATAGCCTTGACCGTTCCCTGGAAATTTGCTTTATCAAGCTCAAGCCAGCTTGGAACCCCGCGCCGGGCAACACCTTCAAGATTTTCAACAATCAAGGCATTTTTACGACTCTTTTCCTTGAGTGTGAGTACTTCACCCGGTTTTACCTGATAGGAGGGGATATTGACCTTTCTACCGCCGATTTGAAAATGGTTATGGCGGATCAACTGTCTGGCCTGGTCTCTGGAACAGGCAAACCCAAGCCTGTACACGACATTGTCAAGACGGCGCTCAAGCATGGATAACAGGTTTTCACCGGTTACACCTCTTGCCTGATCGGCTATGTGAAAGTAGCGGCGAAACTGTCCCTCAAGCATACCATACATATGCTTGACCTTCTGTTTTTCACGTAACTGAACCGCATAATCAGAGACTTTACGGAAACGATTCTGTCCATGCTGACCAGGTGCATATGCACGCCGCTCAAATGAACATTTATCTGAATAGCAACGCTCTCCCTTCAAAAACAACTTCAGGTTCTCGCGTCTGCACATCCGGCAGGACGCTCCTGTATATCTAGCCACTTATTCCTCCAAAAAAATCGGTATCGGTTTTATGCAGCGTTCAGCAAATGCTGGCTGCGACCGTACAATGCAACTCGTGAGAGTGCTTTAAACACGTCTGCGCTTAGGCGGTTTGCAACCGTTATGCGGTACCGGGGTAACATCAACGATCTTGCTGACATCAAGTTCCACAGAGGTCATGGCCCGAAGAGCGGCCTCACGACCTGGTCCCGGCCCTTTGACACGAATCTCAACCTTGCGGATACCATGTTCTTTTGCCTTTGCAACGGCATCACTCAGAGCATTCTGAGCGGCAAAGGGGGTAGACTTACGAGATCCCTTAAAACCAATCACGCCGGCACTTGACCACGCGATAACATTGCCCTGACGATCAGAAATTGTAATCAAGGTGTTATTAAACGTTGAGTAAATAAAAACAATTCCTTCAGGAATATTCTTTTTTTCACGGCGCTTGCTCTTCACAGCACCTTTTTTTCCCTTAGCCATCTCTGCTCCGTAATTATTAAACCTTTACATATCGTGAAAGGAGATATTATTTCTTGCGTACCGCTGCACCGCGTTTTGGTCCCTTGCGGGTACGGGCATTGGTCTTTGTGCGCTGTCCACGACAGGGAAGACTCTGGCGGTGGCGCCTACCGCGATAGGTACCAAGGTCTACAAGACGTTTGATGTCCATGGCGACCTCACGACGTCGATCACCTTCAACAACATAGTCGGCTTCAATGATCTTTCTGATCCTGGTGACATCGTCACCGCTCAGGTCATCGGAATTCATCTGATAGGGGAGATCCGCCTTATCAAGAATCTTCCGTGCAGAGGTAAGCCCAATACCAAAAATATAGGTAAGAGCGCGATCCATATGTTTGTTTCGTGGTAAATCTACACCTGATAAACGTGCCAAGACTCTACTCCTTTTCTAAAAAAGCAATACAGAAAACAGCTCGGGATCATCCCTGACGCTGCTTGTGTTTTTTATTTTTGCAGCTCACACGAACAACACCCTTCCGTTTGTGAATTTTACAACTGCTGCACATCTTTTTTACCGATGATCGTACTTTCATAATTCTCTCCTGGACAATCCCGTCAGGCTACCGTTTGCCTTTACCGCCGCCCTTGGCACGAAAGGTTACTCTGCCCCGTGTCAAATCATAAGGGGAGAGCTCTACGGTTACCCGGTCTCCGGGTAATATTTTAATATAATGCATGCGCATCTTACCGGAAATATGCGCCAGAACCTTATGACCATTATCAAGCTCAACCCGAAACATGGCATTGGGCAATGGTTCAACTATAGTTCCCTCTACTTCAATGGCCTCTTCTTTTGCCATGGTTACCATCCACTATTATTTTGTCAGAGCAAAAATTAGTATTATATATCGGACAATGATATTTTTTACAACATTTTTTCATTGACCCGGGGATAAAATAAAAAAACCCTTGCGGGTTCAGACAACAGCAAGGGTAAAGAGAAAGGTAATCAAATTTCCCCTTCCCTCCTGCTGAGCACCAACGGTCCTTCTGCCGTCGCGGCGACCGAGTGCTCAAAATGAGCGGAAGGTCGACGGTCCGCGGTAATTACCGTCCAGCCATCCTTGAGGATTTTAACATTATTGGTTCCTGCATTGACCATTGGTTCGATGGCTACGACCATTCCTTCAAGTATGCGCGGTGAAGCATTATGCTTCTGCACATAGTTGGGCACCTCCGGTCCTTCGTGCAAATTTGTACCGATTCCATGCCCGACAAACTGGCGAACAATGGAAAAGCCGAACTTTTCGGCATGTTCCTGTACGGCCCGGGAAATGTCATTGATTCGGTTGCCGACCCGGACCTGCTTAATTCCCTGCTCCAGAGCTTCCCTGGTAACATCAAGCAGCGTCTGATTTTCTTTTGAGATTTTACCAACAGGTATGGTTACTGCGGAATCACCATAAAATCCCTGGTACCTGGTACCGAAATCAACTGAAACAATATCACCCTCACGGACCTTTACCCTGGTCGATGGGATGCCATGCACGACCTGCTCATTAATGGAGACACAGAGACTGCCGGGAAATCCACGATAGCCTTTAAAGGCCGGTTCTGCACCATGGCTGCGGCAGTACTCTTCAGACCATTTATCCATCTGCATGGTAGAGAGTCCCGGCCGCATCTTCTGCTGAAGAAGACTGAGCACACCTGCCACTATACGATTGGCCTGATGCATGATCTCGATCTCATCAGGGGTTTTGACAGTAATGGACTTTTCCTGATTAACCGCCACCCGGACCTCAGTTTCTACCCTTGATTTTGCCGGCCTTCATGAATCCTTCATAGTTACGCATAACCAGGTGCGATTCAATCTTGGAAATTGTATCTATGGCAACACCAACCACAATGAGCAGTGCTGTACCGCCGAAATAAAAAGGAATATTAAACTTACTGATAAGCAGGGTGGGCATGACACAGACTGCACTCAGATAAATAGCGCCGACAACCGTGATCCTGGTCAACACCTTGTCAATAAACTCCGAGGTCTTTTTCCCCGGCCTGATACCCGGAACAAAGCCGCCATTCTTTTTCAGATTTTCCGCTACATCGTCGGGATTGAAGGTTACAGCGGTATAGAAAAAACAGAAGAAAACGATCATTCCAAGATATAAAATATAATAATACAACGTTCCGGGAGACAGGGCTGCAGAGGCCTGCTGAACCCAGTCGATCTGAATAAATGAGCCGATTGTTGCCGGAAACATCATAATTGATGAGGCAAAGATCGGAGGAATTACGCCGGAAATATTAAGTTTAAGAGGCAAATGTGAAGACTGCCCACCGTACACTTTTCTACCAACAACACGTTTGGCATATTGAATCGGTATCCTGCGCTGTGCAGTCTCAAAAAAGACGATGATGGCAATAACGGCAAACATCATCAGCAGCATGATCGGCACAAATATCATCGGAATTTCACCGGACTTGATCAGCTGAATAGAGTTAACTACCGCAGCAGGCATTCTGGCGATGATACCGGCATAAATTATCAGCGAAATACCGTTACCAATTCCCCGTTCAGTCATCTGCTCGCCGAGCCACATGATAAATGCGGTTCCCGACGTAAGGGTGAGTACGGTCATCAACTTGAATTCTATACCAGGAACCATGACAATAGCCGTACCGCCAGGGCCGGCCATTCCTTCGAGTCCGGAGGCTATGAAAAAGCCCTGAATAATAGAGAGACCAACCGTACCGTAACGGGTATACTGGGTGATCTTACGCTGTCCGGCCTCTCCCTCTTTTTTCAACGCTTCAAGCTGAGGTATAACAACCGTCAGCAGCTGAATAATGATAGAGGCTGAAATGTAAGGCATGATGCCAAGGGCAAAAATAGAAAAATTTTCCAGTGCACCACCGGAAAACATATTGAACATGCCAAACAGTGTACTGGCATTCTGCTGAAAAAAGGCAGCCAGAGCTTCGCCGTTGATACCGGGTGTAGGTATCTGTACACCCATTCGATATACAAACAGCATCAGGAGGGTAAAAATCACCCTCCTGCGAAGTTCCGGTATGTTTGCAGCACTGGCAAGACCGCTCATATCTTATTCCTTCACTGTTCCACCGGCGGCTACGATCTTGTCGCGGGCACCCTGGCTTATTTTGTCGACATCAACTGTCAAGGCCTTGCTGATCTCACCATTGGCCAGGACTTTGATCAGGTTGTCTGTATTCTTAATCAGACCGGCTGCAAGCAGGGCGTCCCGGTCAATAACCGTGCCTGCATCAAACCTGTCAAGAGCGGACAGTGAGACAATAGTACATTCTTTCTTGAAAATATTGGTAAAGCCACGTTTAGGCAGACGACGGTGCAGGGGCATCTGTCCGCCCTCAAAACCGGGCTTGCAGGTATAACCTGAACGGGAACGTGCTCCCTTGTGGCCGCGACCGGCGGTTTTGCCGAATCCGGAACCGGGTCCGCGTCCTATACGTTTCTTTGCCTTACGGGCACCTTTACCAGGCGAGAGAGTATTAAGACTGAGCATTGTTTATTCCTCCACCCGAACCAGGTGCTGAACTTTTTTGATCATGCCTCTGATCTCAGGGGTATCTTTTCTAATGACGGTCTTCTGCATTCTGGTAAGGCCTAACCCGACCAGAGTAGCACGAATTTTTTTCGTACTGCCGATGCCGCTCTTTATCTGGGTAACTGTTACTGTATCACTCATAATTCAACCAACACCGATCGAATCGGTATTAAAGATTCAATATTAAATAGACATCAGGTTATGAACTGGTAATGGCTGCAAGTGGTGCTTATTGTGACACCATCTCTTCAACATCCAGACCCCGCAGCTTAGCTACCTCATCTGCTGTCCGCAGTCTTCTCAAGCCGTCAATTGTTGCTTTAACAAGGTTATGAGGATTATTTGACCCCAGACACTTTGTCAGGATGTTCTGTACACCTGCAGCCTCAAGGACAGCGCGGACAGCACCACCGGCAATAACACCGGTACCGTCTGAAGCAGGTTTAAGCATTACCTTACCGGACTTGAATTTTCCGTCAATCTCATGTGGAATTGAAACATCGGTAAGCGATACATGCTGCATATCCTTTCGCGCCCGTTCAACTCCCTTACGAATGGCCTCCGGCACCTGATTTGCTTTGCCCAGGCCATAGCCAACTTTTCCATTGCCGTCGCCAACAACAACAATAGCGCTGAAGCTGAAGCGACGACCACCTTTAACAACCTTGGCAACACGGTTGATAAAGACAATTTTTTCTATAAATTCGTCTTGGTTGCCGTCTTTAGAACGTTTAAAATCAGCCACAAAAAACTCCTATTGGAATTATATATTCTACCAGCATTGTAAATGTAATGATTAAAGCTTTAAGCCGCCCTTGCGGGCACCTTCGGAAAGTGCTTTTACACGACCGTGATACAGATTACCGCCTCGATCAAATACAACCTGATCAATACCGGCCGCTTTCGCACGTTCAGCAACCATTTCACCGACTTTGTGAGCCTGTTCACACTTGCCTTTCAGATCAGAAGCATCAAAACTCTTATCTTCCGAGGACATGGCTACAAGAGTTGTCTGCTTTATATCATCTATGATCTGTACGTAAATATGTCGGTTACTTCTGAACACCCGCATACGGGGACATTCGGAAGTACCGGATATTTTTTTACGTATTCTTTTAATTCGTTTATTACGTGCTACTAACTTACGACTTTTATTTGCCATGATGCTACCACTTCATCCTTGATAGTTAGTACCTGTCGATAAATGGCCTTTTGCCCTATTTCTGCGTCGCTACGAAAAATAAAATGCTTACATATGACTAATATGCTGAGCTTTTTATTTTTCTATGCTCCTTGAACTCGAACAAAAAATCTCTTTTCAGGACAGACACTCATTAAGCTGCGCCGGCCTTACCGACTTTACGAACAATATGCTCGTCAATATATCGTATGCCCTTTCCTTTATACGGTTCAGGTTTACGAATATCGCGAATTCGGGCTGCTACCTGGCCGACAAGTTCCTTATCAATTCCACCGACAGTGATAACGTTTTCCTTATCAATGTCAGCGGATATATTTTCAGGTACTTTAAATTCAACAGGATTGGAATAGCCGACATTCAACGTCAGTGTGGAACCCGAAACCTTGCCGCGGTAACCAACACCTTCAACCACCAGCTTTTTTTCAAATCCTTTTTCAACACCTATGACCATATTATTAATCAGGGTACGGGTCATTCCCCAGAACGCCATAACGCGCTTGCTTGTCCCTTTGGGTATGAAACTCAGCTGGTTATCCTCCAGCTTGACCTCAATTTCAGGACGGACATCGCGTTCAAGGGAACCTTTACTACCGGTGACCTTGATATGGGTTCCATTAACTTCAACCTTAACCCCGGAAGGTAAAGGAATCGGTTCTTTACCAATTCGTGACATATTATTATCCTCGCATCAAAAAGTGTTGCTACCAGACTTCACAGAGAATCTCACCACCGATATTCAGCTGTTTAGCCTGCCGGTCGGAAATCACACCCTGTGAGGTCGTTAATATGGCAACACCAAGCCCGCTCATAACCTTGGGGATACGTCCGCTTTTGCTGTATTGACGCAACCCGGGTTTGGAAACGCGGCGAATGCCGGTTATTACCTTCTCATTAGCGGGACCATATTTAAGATCAATCTTCAAGGTGCCCTGGACCCCTTGATCAATAATCTGATAGCCCCTGATGTAGCCTTCGTCTTTTAATACTTTGGCTACACTGACCTTAATTTTGGACAGCGGCATCTCGACCGCTTCAAAATTGGCACGGACTCCATTTCTGATTCTGGTCAGGAAATCCGCCAGCGGATCACTCATCGACATCGAACAAACCTCTATGTAATTGAAATCTTTACAGACAGTTATCGAGCTTCTTACCAGCTTGACTTGGTCACGCCTGTAATCTGTCCCTGTGATGCAAGCTTACGAAAACAAAGCCTGCAGCAGCCGAATTTTCTTAAAAATGCTCTTGGTCGTCCACACAGTGGACAACGATTATATGAACGGACTTTAAATTTCTGTTTCCGTCCTGCCTTGGCAATCAGTGATTTTTTTGCCACTGCACCCTCCTGCTGAAGTTAACCTTGCGGTCAGTTGCTGGATTTATTCTGTTTAAAGGGCATTCCGAGCAGTTTCAGCAAGGCACGTCCTTCATCGTCTGTTTTTGCACTTGTTACTATGGTCACATTTAAGCCACGGATCTTATCTATCTTGTCATAATCGACTTCAGGAAAGATAATATGCTCTGTAATCCCCATGGAATAGTTTCCATTACCGTCAAATCCCTTCGTGGATACACCACGAAAATCTCGAACACGCGGCAGAGCGATGTTGACCAGTTTAGAGAGGAAATCGTACATCTTCTCATGGCGAAGAGTAACCCTTGCCCCGATGGGCATGCCTTCACGGAGTTTAAATGTTGCTATTGATTTTCTCGCCCTGGTAACAACAGCTCTTTGACCGGCAATGCTGGTCAATTCATTGGCAGCTTTTTCAACTATCTTGGGGTTCTGTACAGCCTCGCCAAGTCCCATGTTAAGAACAATCTTCTTAACCTTAGGAATTTCCATCATATTTTTATATCCGAACTCTTTCTGGAGTTGTGCTTTGCACTCACTCTCATACAGTTCTTTCAGTGTTCCCATTATCTATACTCCGTACCCGGTTGGTTACTTACTTCTTGGATGTTTCCAGGGTCGCACCACAGCTTTTGCATGATCGAACCTTGGTACCGTCCTCAAGACTCTTTTTTCCTGTCCGAACCGTATTGGCACATTCAGGACAGACAAGCATGAGATTAGACATGTGAACAGATGCCTCTTTTTCAAGAATCTGACCCGGTTGCTGTGCATCAACGGGTTTCTGATGTTTTTTTATCATGTTGATCCGCTCAACAACAGCTCGGTTATTCTGCCGATCAATTTTCAGGATCTTTCCTACCCGGCCTTTATCTTTCCCGGCGATTACTTCCACCTGGTCATTTTGTCGCAGACTTGTTTGTCCCTGCCGCATTTTTCTTCCTCGTTTCTTGCTGATCGAACCAGTCTGTTTTACAGAACTTCCGGGGCAAGAGATATAATCTTCATAAAACCAAGAGACCGCAGTTCACGGGCTACAGGGCCGAAAATACGCGTACCAATCGGTTCGCCTGAACCGGAGAGCAGTACGGCGGCATTGTCATCAAAACGGACAAAGGTATCTTCAGGTCGCTTGATCTCCTTGGATGTTCTAACGACTACGGCATCAAGGACATCTCCCTTTTTAACCTTGGCGTGCGGAATAGCTTCCTTTACAGTAACAACAATAACGTCGCCAATGGATGCATAACGCCGACGGCTGCCGCCAAGCACTCGAATACAGAGTACTTTTTTGGCACCTGAATTATCGGCGACGTTGAGTACGGTTTCAGTTTGAATCATGAAATCACCTGATTAACTTATAAATACGTTCGCGGGCAGCTCTATATCAGACAGCGCGTTCAACTATGGTTCGAACAAGCCAACGCTTATTCTTTGAGAGCGGACGACATTCCTCAATGAGAACCGTGTCACCGACATTACATTCATTAGCTGCATCGTGTGCCATGTATTTTACCCTGCGGCGAATATATTTGCCGTACAGTTTATGGCGAACTTTCCGTTCTACCATGACAACGACACTTTTATCCATTCCGCTGCTGACTACCGCGCCCTGCTGTGTTTTCTTGGGGCTGGATTTTTCACTCATTCTTACAGTCCAGTGTATTATTTTTCAACCAGGCTTTTAAGCCTGAGCCTGTTCGTTCATAATGGTACGCACTCTGGCTATTTCCTTACGCAGCTGGTTCAGCCGGGCGGGATTCTCCAGTTTACGAATGCCGTGTTGAAACTTGAGTTTAAAGAGGTCTTCACGGAGGTCAAGTTCCTTTTTCATGAGATCATCAACGCTCATCTCGCGAAATTCCTTGGCTTTCATATCGTGTTACTCCTGGCAATAACTTTGCACGGAAAGGGCAATTTGTACGAGGCAAGTCTAAGTGCCTCTATGGCCAGATCCTCGGGAACATCCTTCAGTTCATAAAGAATCTTACCCGGATGAATAACAGCAACCCAGTATTCCGGGGAGCCTTTACCCTTACCCATACGTGTTTCAGCAGGCTTCTTGGTAATGGACTTGGCAGGAAAAACCCTGATCCACATCTGTCCACCACGTTTCACCTTTCTGTTAATAGCAATACGTGCAGCCTCAATCTGCTGCCCCGTCATACGGCCACAGCCGACAGCCTTAAGTGCATAATCACCAAATGCAATCTGAGAACCGCGTTGAGCAGCTCCGCGCATGCGGCCTTTATGTTGTTTTCTATATTTAACTTTGCGTGGACTTAACATTATAAATACTCCTGTTGGAGAGCGTCATACCGACCCGTTACAGGTCCAGTGACATTTCATTGTCAGAGAGCACTTCACCCTTGAAGATCCATACCTTGACGCCGATTATGCCATAGGTTGTGTGTGCTTCGGCTGTACCATAATCAATATCAGCCCGCAGTGTATGAAGCGGCACACGCCCTTCTTTAAACCACTCGGTACGTGACATTTCAGCACCGCCCAGGCGGCCGGCACAGGAAACCTTGATCCCCTTGACCCCAAATCGCAGCGCCGAGTTGATAGATTTTTTCATCGCCCGACGAAATGCTATTCGGCGCTCAAGCTGCATGGCAATATTCTCAGCAACAAGCTGTGCATCTGCTTCGGGACGACGTACTTCCTGGATGTCGATCATGCACTCACGGCCGAACTTACGTTCAAGATCCTTTTTCAGGTTCTCGATTTCAGATCCCTTCTTGCCGATGACTATACCTGGACGGGCTGTAAACAGTTTTACCCGAATCTTCTCTCCGGTACGCTCAATAACAATCCTGGAAATGCCGGCATGATACAATCTCTTCTTCAGGTACTTGCGTACCTGCTGGTCCTGGTACAGGTTGCTGGCAAAATCTTTATCAGCATACCAGATCGATTCCCATGTCCTGGTGATGTTGAGCCGCAGCCCAATGGGATTAACTTTCTGACCCAAGGTGTTCCTCCGTTCCCTCTACAGTAGATCTCAAAGACTAAAGAGCAGACCCTTTCAGGCCTCGTCAACAACCACGGTAATGTGGCTGGTCCGTTTCAATATCCTGGTGGCACGTCCCATTGCACGGGGACGAAACCTTTTCAGCATCGGTCCACCATTGATCTGGATTTCCTTTACATACAGGGTATCAACATCAATGGTTTCAGTCTGTTCTGCGTTTGCCACTGCAGATTCCAACACCTTGCGCAGTATCCGTGCCGCCTTCTTGGGCATGAACCTGAGGGTTGTAATCGCAGTTTCCACATCCTGCCCCCGAACAACATCGGCTACAAGCCGGGCCTTCTGGGGAGAAATTCGTATATATTTAGCGACGGCTTTTGTTTCCATCAAAGTACTCCTGATCGCGTTCTGTTTCGGCCAGGCAATTATTCTACCCGGCTCCCTCTTCTATCCGATGTATGTCCATAGTAGGTCCGAGTGGGGGAAAATTCTCCCATCTTATGACCGACCATATTCTCTGTTACATAGACAGGAATAAATTTTTTACCGTTATGAACGGCAAAGGTTAAGCCAACCATTTCCGGTGTTATATCGGAACGGCGAGACCACGTTTTTATCACTTTACGTGATCCTGATTCCTGTGCATGCTCTACCTTTTTCATAAGGTGATCATCGACAAAGGGACCCTTTTTAATTGAACGAGACATATCGATATTCTCCTGATTTACTTACGCTTGGTAACGATATCACGATCAGAGGCCTTACGCTTCCGAGTCTTAAATCCTTTCGTCGGTACACCCCATGGAGTACAGGGATGACGTCCACCGGAACTCTTCCCTTCACCACCACCCATCGGATGATCGATGGGATTCATGGCAACACCACGTACGGAAGGTCTGCGTCCTTTCCAGCGGGTACGTCCGGCCTTTCCGAGCTTCTGACTGCCATGCTCAGAGTTACCGACTGATCCAATACAGGCGCGGCATAACCGGTTGAACTTACGAACTTCACCAGAGGGAAGTTTTACCAGTACATACTCGCCTTCCTTGGCCATAAGCTGTGCGGCTGCACCGGCTGATCGTACCAACTGAGCACCCTTGCCGATCTTCATCTCAACATTATGGATAATTGTACCCAGTGGAATGTTGAACATCGGCATACAGTTACCGGGTTTAATATCCACATCGTTTCCTGAAACAACCGTATCACCAACACCTACCCCGGCAGGAGCAAGTATATATTTTTTTTCACCATCCGTATAGATCAGGAGTGCCAGGTGAGCAGAACGATTGGGATCGTATTCAATTGCCGCAACTCGGGCTGATACATTTTCCTTGTTACGTTTCCAGTCGATTAAACGATATTTACGTTTATGACCTCCACCGCGATGCCGGGCGGTAATACGACCATAAGAGTTACGTCCGCCGGTTTTATTCAGTGGCCTGAGCAAACTTTTCTCAGGGGCCTTATCCGAGAGATCGGGCTGAAGAATCGATATATGATGCCTCTTGCCCGGTGATGTAGGTTTATGGGTTTTAATTGCCATTATTCTTCCTGTTTTCTAAAGCGTTATACTCTTGTTCTTCTCTGTCTTACTTAATCGGAGCAAATTTCGTTGACGTCTTACAACTCGTCCAGGAAATTAATCTCACCTTCGGACAGGGTGATATAAGCCTTTTTCCAGTCACTTGTATGTCCAAGAGAATTTGCACCCATTCTCTTCTGCTTTCCGTGTACTGAAACAGTTTTAACAGTAGAGACCTTGACATCAAACAGACTTTCAACAGCCTGCTTAATCTCAATTTTATTCGCTCTTGGATCAACCTTGAAAACAACTGTTCCCTGCAGCTCCTGAAGTAGATTGGACTTTTCGGTCAAACAGGGAGCTTTTATTATGTTATGAAGCTCTTTCATACAATCAGCCTCGCTTCAAGTTGTTCCAGGCTGGCCTGCATGAGCATCAGCTTGGGATATTTCAATATATCAAACACATTCAGACCAGCCACCGGAAGTACTTTAAATCCGACGGCATTACGGGCTGAGAGCTGAACATTTTCATTATCGGATGAGGTCACAACCAGACAGTTGGTGAAGTCAAAATTATTCATTACACCAACAAACTCCTTTGTTTTCGGGGCTTCCATGGTGAACTGATCGACAATAACCACGTTTCCTTCATCCATCCGGGCCGACAGCGCCATGCGAAGCGCAAGTCGCCGTACCTTTTTTGGGAGCCTGTAGCTGTAATCCCTTGGTCTTGGTCCAAAGGTAGTACCGCCACCGCGCCAGATGGGCGAATTATTCGTCCCGGCTCTCGCACGTCCGGTGCCTTTCTGACGCCAGGGTTTTGCACCACCGCCCCGTACTTCACCACGGGTCTTGGTCGATGCATTTCCCGACCGGCGATTAGCCCTCTGCATACAGACGACTTCATGCAGAACTACAGGCTTTACCTCAACTCCGAAGAGCGCATCACTTACATCTATTTCTCCGACCTTATCAGCCGAAGTATTGACAACATCACAAACTGCCATGAGTTTCTCCTTGCAAGCAGCTTACGACGCTTACGCCTTAGTATAAATACTGACTAAACCGTTCTTCGCGCCGGGAACCGCACCCTGCACCAGCAGGATGTTCTCATCTTCTCGAATATCAACGATGGTCAGATTTTTCAGAGTCTTCAAATCATTGCCCATACGTCCGGGTAATCTCTTTCCCTTCATTACACGACCGGGATATGCACTGCAACCGATTGAACCCGGAGCTCTATGAAATCCGGATCCATGTGATGCCTTGCCGCCACCAAATCCATAACGTTTAACAACGCCCTGGAATCCGCGACCTTTACTCCGACCGGAAATATCTACCTTGTCACCTACCTTGAGCATATCAGTCATGGTGACCTGCTGACCAAGTTCGTATGACTCAGGGTCTTCGACCCTGAATTCACGTACATGGTAATAGCCTTTGCCGCCGGATCGTTTAAAATGCCCGGCTTCAGGTTTATTTAATTTGGAATCCTTTTTTTCAAGAAAACCAACCTGAATGGCATTATAGCCTTCCTTGCTCAACGTCTTCTTCTGCAAAACAGTACAGGGCCCGGCTTCTATAACGGTAACCGGAATTGACCTTCCAAGTTCATTATAAACTCGGGTCATTCCGACTTTCCGGCCCAGTATTCCTTTTGTTTTCGGCATTTATCTACCTGTAAGCTAACTCTTATCAAAGCGGTTATAAAATCCGCAGATCCATCTTCACACAGTGGTGTGAGATCAGGGAAGCTTGATTTCCACATCAACACCAGCAGATAATTCAAGCTTCATCAGTGAATCAATTGTCTGCTGTGTCGGTTCGAGAATATCAAGCAGTCGACGATGGGTCCGCATCTCAAACTGCTCGCGTGATTTTTTATCAACATGGGGTGAGCGCAGCACCGTGTACTTATTAATGCTGGTCGGCAGCGGGATAGGGCCTGCTACTGTAGCACCGGTACGCCGTGCGGTCTCAACGATCTCACGTGTTGACTGATCAAGCAGTTTATGGTCGTACCCTTTCAGTCTGATACGGATCTTATCTGTCGGGATCATTGCTTTCCTCTTACTCGATTATTTCGCTGATCACGCCGGCGCCGACAGTACGGCCACCTTCACGAATTGCAAAACGAAGGCCCTCTTCCATGGCTATCGGGGTGATCAACTCTCCAATGATATGGATGTTGTCGCCGGGCATTACCATTTCCACACCTTCT
>WFRY01000160.1 GCA_015486315.1 Desulfobulbaceae bacterium | reverse complement strand
CTAATGCCCCGCTGTCCATGCCTTCAATGGCCATGGCTGTGTTTATTATTTCCTCGGGTGAAATTCCCCGGGCCAGGGCATTGGTAACAGCGCTGTTCAGATCTTTTTCCAGAAAATCGCTGGTAAATATTTCCTGCCAGCCAGCCACCGCAGTTGAAACAGCCAATAAAACAGCAAAAAATACTACTGTAATTAATTTTGTTTTTTTCATCGTGATCCCTGTCGGTCAGTTGTCAGTTGCACGCAGTTATGAATTTTATTTTTGTTATTATTCTGATCTGTTTGAGCGCAAATAAGATAAAATATCAGTAACTATTCAGGAGCACCTCACGGAGTCTTCGCTTACCTCTTCGTCCATTTAAGCCTGCTCGAGTAGCACGAGTACGCTTCACAGTCTAAAATGAACGAATCTAAGGCACTCCTGAACACTTACAGGAAGGTGGTTTTGCCGGTTTTCTGCACCCACATGAATAATTACAAATATCATATCATGATAATCAGTATGGTACAATATTTAATAATCCTGTATCTGTAAAACCTGTAGCTGAATATTCTCTGCAAATTCAAATAAGTGACAGTAGAATGGATTCACGTTCAGGTTTGAATTGCCGGTAGGAAGTGTTGGATTTTGCCAGCATGATTTTAGACGCCCTGACGGAATCCGTATTCCTGTACTTATCGGAGAGGTAAACAATTTCCCTGATACCCGCCTGGATGATCACCTTGGTACATTCGTTGCACGGAAAAAGTGCTACATAGATACGGCAGTCCCGGAGGTCAAAAGTTGTTGAGTTGAGTACCGCATTGAGCTCCGCATGGCAGACAAATGGGTATTTGGTATTCAGGTAATCCCCTTCCCTGTCCCATGGCAGTTCATCATCGGAGCATCCCCAGGGAAAACCATTATAACCCACCCCGACGATTTTATTCAGTGAATTGGCGACACAGGCACCAACCTGAGTATTGGGGTCCTTTGAGCGCTGGGCCGAGAGCAGGGCAACAGCCATAAAGTATTCATCCCAGGAGAGGTAATCGGTTCGTTTGGAGGACATGATCTATATTTTGTTTATGATTGATTGTGAGATTATGGTGTCATCCGGTATCCCAACGCTCTTTTTCACTCCCCGGCTTTATAAGCCCTGCGCAGTTTGCGCCAGTCACTGGTACCGCTCACCCGATCGACAAACTGCCTTATTGCCTGAAAGTAAAATATTCCCCCTACCGCAATCAGAGAGTTGTGGTCTGCCCCCGGAACGACCTGCAGCTCTTTTGAGCGGGCTCCACATTCGGCGTGCAGTTTTTCCGACTGCCAGAGGGGAATCAGGGTATCGAGTTGACCATGGAGTAGAAATGTCGGCTTGGTGACAGTAGCGATTTTTCCTCCATTATTAAAGGTCTGTTCTTCAGTAAGATCGGTTGAGGATAAATCCATTCCCAGTGTTTGTGCCAGAGGCAGGGTATCTGCAAATCCGCTCTCGATAATCAGCCCATTGATCTCGTCGTTATAAGCAGATGCAACTTCTATGGCACAGGCAGAGCCCAGAGATCTGCCCATGATAAACAACACCTTGCTGTATCCTTGATCAGCCAGATACTGTCTGAGTTTATGGTATAAAACATGACTGTCGGCAAGCAGAGCAGAGAACGATGGGGTGCCGCCACTCCAGCCATATCCCCGGAAGTCCGTGATCAGAAAATTGATATTTTGCTGAGCATACATAGGTCCGATCTCATCGTAATCAGCGACAATTTCTCCGTTGCCATGATAAAAGAGGATAGTTGGAGCGTTTTTGTCGGCTGTAAACAGGCGGCAGCCGATGGAGATGCCCGGTTCCACCTCTATATTGATATTTTCTGCTCCGGCAGGTGGTTCTGTTTCCGGTGTGGCTCTGGGATGAAAGAGAACTTGCCTGACTTCAGGGCTGTCCAGTAGATTTTGTGCCGTCATGGGGTTCTCCAATTTATTTTCCGGACCATTACATCCCGAGATGAACGGGATGAACGAAAAGAGGATCCAAAATACCGATAAAGACAAAGCAGGGGGCATCACCTTGTCTGAGCAATTCTTGCCAGTTTCAGCACCAGCAGCAACAGGGGGAGACCGTGATACACCAGGTCAAATATATCAATGGGTCTGGATAAGGTTCCATTAGCCAGCATACGGATCTTTTCAACTATATGCGGTTCCGGGATAAACGGAGCGCCGCCTAAAATGACAGCTGCAATAATGAGCAGGGAGAGGGGAATGGAATCAAGCCACTTTAACATCAGCCATACTCCTGAACAATAGATTGTAATCGTTTCGGTGCAATATTTCTGTCGTTCATGACAATGAGCACCATTATTTTCTTCTCCATTTCTTTTTTGAGATACCCAGCAGCTGGGTCACCTGAACAGAGAGTTCTTCAATGGATCTGCCATCGGTTTTCAACGTCTTGATGGCGTGCTGCATGAACAGCTGTTCCGCCTGTCTCAGCTCCGTGCTGCAGGTAGAAAGTTTTGCATAGGTGCTGTCGGGGTATCGTTTCTGCCGTATTCTATGCAGGTACTGGGCGGAAATGGTCAGACCGACAACCTGTTTTCGGTTATGAACAATATCGCCGGGCAGTTCAAAGTTATTCAGATGATCCGAGGTCAGGGCAAAATTGGCAGCCTTAAGTCCCATGTGCGTCGCCAGGTAGACGCTGACCGGTGTTTTGCCGGTACGGGAAACGCCGACCAGAATTACTTCGGCCTGGTCATATTCCCTGGTTTTCTGACCGTCATCATGCTCGATGGAGTAATGAATGGCCTCTACCCGTTCGCCGGCCTTGGTATCATCGGTGTGCCTGAAAAAACCGGGCTCACGTACAGCCTTTGCCTCAAGGGTTCGTTCCAGATCGTTTAAAAACCCGCCGTACAGATCAAGCATTTCAACTTCTGCTGCATTAAAGACATCCCGGACATCTTTGTCCATGATGGTACAGAAGACTATGGGCTGCAGACTGCCGGATTGGTCAAGAATCCGATCAAGGGCTTTCCGGGCATCGTTGACACTGCGGACAAAGGGAATTTTTTCTTCATTAAAGCCGATTTCAGGGAACTGGCAGAGAAGAGATTTCCCCATATCCTCTGTGAGTAATGCCGTAGAGTCAGACACATAATAAATATCTTTAACGTTCCACATGAATTACATTCCCTGGTGGTCGCGTTTGTGGCAGAACAGACAGCGATATTTGGGGGGATGATCTTCGGGCAGCGGAGCAATCTGCTTTGGTCCATGACAGTCGTTGCAGAATTTTTCCGCCTCTTTTTTACCCATATCCATAAAACGTTCATGATCTTCATCATGGGGCAGGTGGGCAGTTGTCTCAGGTGGTGCACTCCAGAGAAAGAAAAAGAGACCGCCGCAGACGATCAGGAACAAAATATTGTAGATAAATGTCTTTTTTTTAGCCATGACTGGAAACTGTATAGGGTTAACGGTGTTCGATAAAGGGCAGGTTTACATTATGCTCCCATGCCTCAACCCGGGGATGCATACAGCACCTTATAATGTAGGATACCGGGAATGGCAAGACTCTCAGTGTACGGCATGACATTCAATTCAAGCCTTACTCGTTCTCCCGGCGCAGGCAGAGATTCATAATCTCGTGCAACGACTGTATGAATTTTACCACCGGTTTCAGTCGTTGTCCCGGGCCCACTGAGGTTCAATTGCCGGGAGTCGTTGCCATCTCCAAGCTATGAAAGTTGACAAGCTTAAGCCGGAGCATCATGATAAGCGATTCCATAATCAACGAGCAAAAGGCAGGATGCCTTGCCGACAGGCTGATAACCCGATGGTGCAGGCGCTGTTTTTTGACCATCGTTCTGATCGCATCATCTGGTTTTGCCGGATCAATAATTGTACCGGCAACGATTTCTCCGGAAACTATGGCCGGATATATGCCTTCCCCGGTCAGGCCGGAAGCAAGGCCTGCCGCATCGCCCACCAGCCAGGTAGAGCCAAATGCATGGCCTCGATAATCATAGCTGATCAGCGCTGCCTGACAGGATGCATTCTGCAGATCATGTCCCCTGGCAAGCGCCCATCTGAGAAGATTCTTTTTAAGCCTGCCGGTGTTCATATTGCCGCGCGGACCGTAGGCGCCGATGGAAATTGTTTCTTTATGGGGAAATATCCAGCCGTAGCCATAGCCGAAATACTTTGTGTTGAGGTGCCATTCCATCTTTTCACAGGACCCCCCAATTTGATAGTTGATGCCCGGTCCCATATCGACGATGGGGATGCCGAGACTGCGTCGGACCAGCGAATTTGCACCATCAGCTCCAACCAGGTTTGTGCAGGTAAAGATGCTTTGTTTTCCGGAACCCGATAGTGCCGTCACCTGCAGCCCGTCGACTGCACTTACCCGTGTATCAGTGATAATCTCCACACCGGCGTCCATTGCCTTTTTCGCCATCCACCTGCCAAGAACCTTTCGATTGACAGTGGCAATAATGGGATTTTTTTCCTGTACCACCACACTCTGGTAATTGGAAAAAATGTACTGCTCACAAAAACTACGTTCAATCAAATCCTCCGGCACAATACCGATCAACCCGTCCCAGGTAATGCCCCCGGCACAGACTTTGCTGCCGATTGTATCAGCACGACTGCGTTCAAGGACAATGACCTTACGGCCATGTTCCGCCAGCAGTTTTGCACAGGCAAGCCCGCCCGGACCGGCACCGATAACAAGGATGTCGGTATGGATGGAAGGTTTATGGTTCAAGGGTTAAAAATATGATGGTGATGAAGCAGCGTTGCTCCTGCACGTTTCATTCCTGGTCTATTTTAATCCTGATTGTCAGGCTCAAAGAAAAGCCACATGGTCTCCGGAAATTCCTGTTTAAATGCGACCTCGCAGGTATTAATAGCAGTGATAAGTTGATCAGCAGATTGCTGTTCCGCCATTTTTGCCTTTACCGCAACCATGACATCAGCACCCATCTGCAGGGTGAGCAGATTGAAAATTTTTTCTATTTCCGGTCGACTCCTGAGAAAGGCAAGCATCTTTTCCCTGGTTTCCGGCTCCACTCCCTGACCGATGAGCAATGCCTTGACCTCAATGCCGATAAAGATGGCTATTAAAATAAGCAGCACACCAATACCAATGGATCCTATGGCATCAAACATGGGATTACCCGTTATCCAGGTTATGATAACGGCAAGCAGGGCAAAACTGAGTCCCATCAGGGCAGCGGTGTCTTCACCGAAGACGACCAGCAGGTCACTCTGCCGGGTTTCCTTGAACCAGCGGATGATTGAGCGGCTGCCGCGGACCTTGTTGATTTCCCGCATGCAGCCCCACAGTGATGTTCCCTCCGCAATCATAGAAAAGATAAGCACTCCGATGGCAATAAGAGGGGCACTGATCGGTTCCGGATTATGCAGTTTATGTACCCCCTCATAAATGGAATACAGGCCACCCATGGAAAAAAGAATCAGGGCCACAATAAAGGACCAGAAGTAAATGGCCTTGCCGTATCCAAGTGGATATTCCGGCGAGGGTGGTTTGCCGGAATTACGGAGTCCGACCAGCAGCAGGAGCTGGTTGCCGCAGTCGGCAAAGGAATGAATGGATTCCGCCATCATTGCGCCGGACCCCGTGAAAATGGCAGCGGCCAGCTTGGCAACGGCAATGGCAAAGTTTGCTCCAAGGGCAAAAAAAATGGATTTCAGTGAATCTGCACCGTGTGACATAGTGTTTAGAAATAGGTATAAGGTTTCAGGTGAAAGGTATTGACTTCAATTTCCGGGCATTCATAAACTCGTATGCCGGATTTCAACCCCTGCTGAACCGACAGAAAATAAGAGGAACACAGCTTTTACTCATTACTCATGCATTTATCATTGTACATTCCTTGAGCAGTTATTACCAATAGAAGGTATTTCCTGCAACGTACTGACCATGAAAACGAACCGAACGTAGCAGTTTTCTGCCTGTTTTGTATAATTCGTGGTTCAAAAAAGGTAATTTTCTCATGAAAGCACATAAAACCATCTATCTTAAAGACTATACGCCCTTTCCATTTATTGTCTCCACAGTTCACCTGCGGGTGGAACTTGATCCGCAGCAGACCGTCGTGACTTCCAGGCTTGCCATGCAGCGCAATCCGGATGCTGAAAATCAGCAGGCAGCGCTTGAACTGAACGGAGAACATCTTGAACTTGTCGGTGTTTCCCTTGACGGCAACAGGGTTGCGGAAAAAGAATACTCCTATGACGGCTCCATCCTGCGCATTGAACAGGTGCCGGACCTCTTTGAACTTGAAGTCATAACCAGGATAGCGCCGGAGGCCAACACAGCCCTGGAAGGGTTGTATAGATCCTCGGGCAATTACTGCACCCAGTGCGAGGCCCAGGGGTTTCGCCGCATCACCTGCTACCCGGACCGTCCTGACGTGATGGCTGTGTTTACCACCACTGTAACAGGAGATCCTGCTTCCTGCCCGGTGATGCTGTCCAACGGCAACCTGGCAGAGCAGGGCTTGCTTGATGATGGTCGAGGTTTTGCCACCTGGCACGATCCCTTTCCCAAACCCAGTTATCTCTTTGCCCTGGTCGCAGGCGATCTGGTTCGGATTGAAGATTCCTTTACCACCATGTCCGGTCGTGAGGTTGCCCTCCATATTTTTGTCGAGGAACGCAATAAAGAAAAATGCGGTCATGCCATGGAGTCCCTGAAAAAAGCCATGCGCTGGGACGAGCAGAAGTTTGGCCGGGAATATGACCTTGATACCTATATGATAGTGGCTGTGGATGATTTTAATATGGGTGCCATGGAGAACAAGGGACTCAATGTCTTTAACTCCAAGTATGTACTGGCCCGTCCTGAAACGGCAACAGATACAGATTATGAGGGGATAGAAGGGGTCATTGCCCATGAATATTTCCATAACTGGACCGGCAACCGGATTACCTGCCGAGACTGGTTTCAGCTTAGTTTAAAAGAGGGATTGACGGTTTTTCGTGACCAGGAGTTCTCGGCAGACATGGGCTCGCGGGCCGTCAAGCGTATCCATGACGTTAACGTGATGCGCAGTTTTCAGTTTCGGGAGGACAGCGGCCCGATGGCCCATCCGGTCCGGCCGGAATCCTTTGTCGAAATCAATAATTTTTACACCCTGACCGTCTATAACAAGGGGGCCGAGGTGATCAGAATGATCCATACACTGCTTGGGGCAGATGGTTTTCGTCTGGGCATGGATCTCTATTTTGAACGGCACGACGGCCAGGCCGTAACCTGTGACGACTTTGTCCGGGCCATGGAAGATGCCAACGGAATGGATCTTTCTCAATTCAAGCTATGGTACAGCCAGTCGGGTACACCGGAGCTTGCCGTGAGTCAATCATATGATGAAAAGACCCGGGAATATGTGCTGACCATCAGCCAGTCGTGTCCGCCCACACCCGGTCAGGCAGACAAAAAACCGTTTTACATGCCTGTTGCCATGGGCCTGCTGGATAAACAGGGCAGGGATATCGATCTGCATGATACCGTTCTTCTTCTGGAACAAGAAAAACAGGAATTTCGTCTGAGCGGGATACCGGAACAGCCGGTCCTCTCTCTACTCCGTAATTTTTCCGCTCCGGTCAAGGTGCACTCTGATCTTGGAGAAGCTGAACTGGCTTTTCTCATGGCCCATGACTCTGATCCGTTTAATCGCTGGGACGCCGGTCAGCAGCTCGGACTGCAGTATCTGCTCAGCGCAATTTCAGCCTGGCAGCGGGATAAACAGGTTCAGGTTCCTCAACTCTTTCATCAGGCCTTTGCCCGGATTCTGCTTGACGATCATACTGATCCTGCATTTCCGGCATCAGCCCTTGTCCTGCCCACAGAGACCTGGATCAGTCAGCAGATGGAGGTGGTTGATCCGGAGGCAGTGTTTCGGGTACGGCAGGATTTTCGCTACCAGCTCAGCATTGAACACCGTGATATTTTTTATGAAAACTATTACGCCCTCGGCACAGAGGACTCCTATCACTATTCGGCAGGGGAGGCGGGCCGCAGGGTGCTGCGTAACTGTTGTCTGAACTATTTATTGGCTGCTGAGCCGGGAGAGGCAATTGTACCTGAAGTATTGGAGCTTGGAATTGAACAGTACAAAACAGCGGATAACATGACCGATGTTTCAGCAGCTCTGGCAGGTGTTGTCAATGCAGATCGCATGGCAGGAGATGAGCTGTTGGCTGATTTTTACAAAAAATGGCAGCATGACCCGCTGGTTGTGGATAAATGGCTCATGCTGCAGGCAACCTCTATTCTACCCGGCACACTGGACCGGGTAAAAGCGCTTATGAACCATCCGGCCTTCAGTATGAAAAATCCCAACAAAGTTCGTTCCCTTATCGGAGCCTTTTGCAGCAACCAGCAGCAGTTTCACGCAAAAGACGGCAGCGGTTACACCTTTCTTGCCGATCAGATCATAGAGTTGGATCCCATGAATCCCCAGATCGCCTCAAGGCTGGTCACCCCGCTTACCATGTGGAAAAGATATGACAGGACCAGACAGGAGTTGATGCAGGCGGAACTGGAACGGATCGGGGCCGTGCCCGGGTTATCGGGTGATGTTGGAGAAATAGTGGAAAAGAGCAGACTGTAGACTGTATCTTATACCAAACCTGTACATCGGCACGAATCCGAAAACGAGAGTAAACCTTAAACCATAAAATTCCGAACCCTATACCGTTGCCTTCGACCACCCTCACAAGAGAGCGTCTTGACCATGTCCTGGAACAGGCGGTCCGCCATCCCCACGGCCATGTGCACAAGGGTAAACTCATCCTGCGGCCCGATGTGTTTACCGATCCGGACCGGGAAACCAACATCCTGATCAGCCGGTTTGCCCTGCTGGACTGTACAGGCTCCATTGAGCTCGGTCCCTGGTGTAACATCTCGGCCCGCTGCCGGATTTATACCCATGATCATATTCATCTCGGCCGCAGACCATTGCTTGCCGTGGAACAGGAATATGGTGTAATCTGGCAGGACAAAAAGATCGGCACAGACGTCTGGGTTCATGACGGGGCAATTATTCTATATCAGGTGACCCATATTCCGGATGGAGTGGTCATCGGAGCAGGCTCGGTGCTTACGAAAAATCCCGGCCCTTACGAAATATGGGCAGGCAATCCGGCCCGAAAAATCGATATACGGCAGGAGGCGACGCAGCAGCAGATAGAAGAATGCAGCGCCCGGCAGCGATTCCGCCTCTCCCCGAGCTTGCCATAACCCCAAACCTGCATTAGAATTAAATTCTGAATACCGACCAGAAAAAGTAAGTGCTTCATGAACTACACTCTTGACAGATAGCACCTCGGAATGTAGGCGTTCATGAAACGCTTACAAGAAAAACTGTAACTTTAAACCCAATATCGTCTATTTATTATGAATACTATTATTGACCCTGAACTTAAATATTGCCCGCGCTGTAATGATGAGTATCGGGCCGAGATTACCACCTGTGCCACCTGTGAAATTGAACTGCTCACCGGTACGCAAATGCTGGAACTTGAGAAACAGAAACAGCAGAAAAAGGCAAATCGGAGTATGGAGTTGAGCCCGGATGATGAGATGGTGAACATCAGAAAAGGGCCGGTCATCCAGATGAAAGAACTGCAGATCCTGCTGGAGCGAGAGGGGATTCCGTCGCTGGCTGTCGCTGATGAAGGCGGGTGCGGCCAGGGATGCTGCGGGACGGACCTGCTGCTGCAGGTACGAATGTCGGATGTGCAGGATGTGCTGGCAATCCTTGCCCGGGAGCATGTACGCTCAACGGCACTGGAAGACCATGACACAACCTATGCCGGTGCCGTGTTCAACACTGCTGCTGAAAACGCAACCTGCCCGGCCTGCGGCTGCAGTTTTCCTACCACCCAGGCGGAATGTCCGGACTGTGGACTGTGCTTTGCCTGAAATCCCCGGTTACTCTATTGGAGCAGCGCAGATTTTCCCCTGCCTGCTCCAATAATGGATCTTGACAGCCTGTTATCCCGCTCAATGCGTTGTTTTTCTGCCATACCCTTTTTTCTGCTTCCGCTTGATTTCCGCCTGCTTCATCTGTACTGACAGGGTTCCGGGACCAAAGGATCTTTTAACCTCGCTGAAAAATTCCGGACAGGGACGAACCGTTAGATCTTTGAGCATCTCGATATCCACTTCACCGCGCCCGTCATAATGAAGGGTCAGCTTAACCGGGCTTGGACCATGGAACTGGTAGAGCAAATCTTTAAGCTGCTCCAGCTGCCGGCGCATAGTGTTGCGTGCAGGCAGCTTTATCACCGTATTCTCAGTGTATTTCTCCAGAGCCTTGTCCAGAGGATCAATGGTCTCGGCAATAATCTTTGCCCCTCGTTCACCCAGCTGAATGGTACCCAGCACGACCAGGGGGATGTCACTGCCCAGGAGTTCGGAACACCGGGCAAAGGTACTGGGAAAAACAATGACCTCAATGGATGAACTCATATCTTCGAGCACGGTAAAGGCCATCCGGTCACCTTTTTTTGATTTATGCTCTTTATAGTTCTGGATTAGTCCGGCAACCCTGACGATCTGACCTTCGCGGCAGTTGTCAAGAACTGATATTTCAAGATCCGCAACCATCCTGATCTCATCCCACACACCTTCCAGGGGATGGCCGGTAAGAAAAAAGCCGACAGTCTCTTTTTCATAGGCCAGTTTTGTCAGTTCCGGCCACTCCGCAATATCGGGGAACTGCAGTTCTGTCTCATCCTTGCCGGCCTGATCACCAGCCAGGGCGAACAGGCTCATCTGACCACTCAACCGATCACGCTGGACCGCTTTTGCCCGTTCAAGTGCTTCGTCAAGTACGGCTGTGAGCTGCGAACGTTTGACCTTCATGGAGTCAAAGGCACCGGCCTTGATTAAACTCTCAATGACCTTGCGGTTCACCCGGCTGGAGTCGATGCGACCGCAAAAATCAGCCAGAGAGGTATACATGCCGTTGTCTGTCCGCTCTTCAATGATTGAATCAAGGGCGGCTCCACCCACATTTTTGACTGCTGCCAGACCAAAACGGATAAGATTTTTTATGACCGTAAAGTCATGGTCTGATTCATTGATATCCGGCGGCAGGACATCAATGTCCATCTGCTTGCATTCGTTGAAATACTTGACAACCTTGTCGGTGTTGTCCACATCGCAGGAGAGCAGAGCAGCCAGGAACTGAGCCGGGTAATGTGCCTTTAGATAAGCGGTCTGGTAGGCAATCAGGGCATAGGCCGCAGAATGGGATTTGTTAAAACCATAGCCTGCAAACTTGGCCATCAGGTCAAAGACATAGGTTGCCTTGTCCTCGGGAATATCGTTTCCCCGCGCACCTGCCATGAACTTTGCCCGCTCCTCTTCCATGACCTCGGGAATTTTCTTGCCCATGGCCCGGCGCAGGATATCCGCGTCACCCAGACTGTAGGAGGCCAGGATATTGGCTATTTTCATAACCTGCTCCTGGTAGACAATAACCCCGTAGGTCTCTTCCAGTACGTCCTGAATCTGGGGCAGCGGGTACTCAGGCGGACGGCGGCCATGCTTGGTCTCGACAAACTGGTCCACCATGCCGGAGTCAAGTGGTCCTGGGCGGTACAGGGCGACCAGGGCAATGAGATCCGAGAACTGCTCAGGTGCCATTTTAATCAACAGCTCACGCATGCCGTCACTTTCCAGCTGAAAAACACCAAGACTGTTGCCTTTGCAGAGCAGGTCATAGGTCTTGAGGTCATCCATGGGGATTTTACTCAAATCAAGCCAGGAACCGATCTCCTGCTCAATAAGCTTTAAGGCCCGGTCAATAACCGTGAGCGTTTTCAGACCAAGAAAATCAAACTTTATGAGTCCGGTCATCTCGGTGTACTTCATGGCATACTGGGTCAGGACCTCCTTGTTTGGTCCAACGCAGAGCGGCAGATATTCCACCATGGGTTTGGGCGAGACGACCACACCGGCGGCATGGGTAGATTTATGGCGGGACAACCCTTCAAGTGTTTTGGCCACGGTGAGCAGTTCACGCACATCATCCTGCTTCATGGCCTCGCGCAGGCGGGGTTCCTTGTCAATGGCCTTGTTCAATGTGATTTTCAGCTCATCCGGGACTAACTTGGCAATGCGGTCCACCACGGGCAGGGGGACTTCCAGCACCCGGCCCACGTCGCGCAGCACTGCCCTGGCCTTCATGGTCCCGTAGGCAACAATCTGGGCCACATGTGTATCGCCGCCGTAGCGTTTGCGGACATAGTCAATGACCTCATCGCGCCGTTCTTTGCAGAAATCCACATCAAAGTCGGGCATGGACATCCGCTCAACATTGAGAAACCGTTCAAAGATCAGGCCGTAGGGAATGGGATCAATATCGGTAATCGACATACAGAAGGCTGCCAGGCTGCCTGCGCCGGAACCACGGCCCGGACCAACCGGAATCTGTTTTGATTTAGCCCAGTTGATAAAGTCGGCTACGATGAGAAAATAGCCGGAAAAACCCATCTCCTGAATAATACCGATCTCCATGGTCAACCGGTCACGGTATTGCTGTTCCAGTTCCGGGCCGACCTCCTGCAGTTCACGCAGGTGGGCAATCCGTTCCTCCAACCCGTCCCAGCAGCCTTTTTCAAACAGGGTTTCCAGGGACTCGCCTTCCGGTACCGGAAAGATGGGAAAGTGATGATCCTTGAATTCAAGTTCCAGGTTGCAGCGTTCTGCAACCTCAAGGGTATTTGTCAGCGCTTCCGGACAGTAGCTGAACTGGTCGGCCATTTCCTCCGGTGATTTGAAGTACAGCTCATCGGTTGAAAAACGAAACCGCTTGGGATCGGTAATAGTCCGGCCGGTCTGGATACAGAGTAAGACCTCATGGGCATAGGATTCGTCCCGGTTGAGATAATGGCAGTCATTGGTGGCCACAAGTTTGATGCCCAGTTCCCTGCCCAGTTCCATCAGCCCTTCATTGGCAACTTTCTGTTCGTCAATACCATTTTCCTGGATCTCAAAGTAGAGACGGTCACCAAAAACCTGCTGGAGTTCAAGGGCTTTTTTTCTGGCCCCCTCCATATTACCATGGGTAATCAGCCAGGGGATCTGGCCATGGAGACAGGCCGTTAAGGCAAGTAATCCCTCCTGATGCTCAAACAGGACCTTCTGATCAATGCGCGGGCGGTAATAAAAGCCTTCTGTCTGGGCAATGGTGGCCAGTTTCATCAGGTTTTGATAACCTGCCCTGTTCATGGCCAGCAGCACAATGTGAAAGTTGTGGCCGGCTGTTTTGTCATGGGTCAGATGATCTGTTTCAGAGATATAAAATTCACAACCGACCAGCGGTTTGATCCCGGCTTTTTTAGCCTTGGTATAAAATTCCAATGCCCCATACATGGCCCCGTGGTCGGTTACGGCGACGGCGTCCATGTCGTATTCCCGACTTTTGCTGATCAGGTCGTCTAAACGAATAGCCCCGTCGAGCATGGAGTATTGGGTATGGACATGCAGGTGAACAAAGGGAGCTGACATGATTTTTTTTCAGGTAAAATTAAGGTGGGGATAATGCCTCATTCCCGGCAATCTACCGCAAAAGAGACATTATCAATGTGTAATTTGTATACCAGGTACGAAAACTGGAAAGTATTATCTATTTAAACCCTTGACACCGTCAAGCAGGGCACCTTCCAGGTTTGCACCGGAGAGGTCCGCGCCTGTCAGGTCGGCGCGAATAAGATTGGCCCCCTTAAGGTCTGCACCTCTCAAGTTGGCATTTTGTAAGTTGGCCCCGGGCATGTTGCAGTAAGCCAGAATCGTATCTTCCAGGTTTGCTCCCTCAAGATCGGCCCGGCGCAGGTTAGCCATGCGGAGGTTGGAGCCACTTAGATCGGCACCGGCGAGTTTTGCGCCGACAAGATCTGCTTTTTTCAGGTTTGTCCGGGAAAGATTACAGCCCGGACAGTCACGGGCCATCCATTTAACAGTAGTACGGAGATCCTTGTCTTCCTGCGAGATCTTGTAGGTATTTTCTTCGGTAATTGGTTTTTCTGCTGCAACAGGAGTCGGTTCCGGGGTGGTTTCAACAGTGGGCGGAGTATCTACAGCAGCAACTTCTTCACCGGAGCGCATTGATTTTCGGTAGCTCTTTTTCCCCCGGTTAACGGCATAATAGCTGTTTTTATAATCACCCGGATACTGGTTTGCCGAATATTTGATAAGACCATCATCCGTGGTCAACTTGTAGTTGTCACCAACCTGATACATCATGTAGCAGCTCAGGTCAGCGTACCACCAGTTCTGCATGCGGATACAGAATTCACCAAGATCACTGACGTCCCACTGGCCCAGGTCTTTGTTATTATAGGTATCAATAGCAAATACCCTGCCGGAACGGTCCATGTACAGGTATGCTTCTGTGTCATAGCCGCTCAGTCGCAGGGTGTTCCCTTCGACAAGAGATAACACCTGGTCCGGAGTAAGTTGTTCAGCCCCCTTTTGTGCGACCAGCTTGTTTACGTTTGTTGTTCCGCAGCCGCTGACGGCGATGGCTATGAAGAGGGTAAAAAAATATTTTATTCTCATGCTGATTATATAATTATATTAATATTAAGGTGTTATATGGCGTCAGGGAGATAATTTCATCTCAAACACTTTACACTTAAATCCTGCAGTTGGCAAGGCCAACAGGGGAAGGCTCATACAGCAAAACGGAGGAGTTGTCCGAAAAATAAACTGAATCCTGAGAGCAGAATTTTCCAACTTATTTCCGGGCAATTCCTTATTAAAAAAGACCAACTTGCCGGATATACTCCAGGGATTGCTTGAGATCTTCTTTGGAGTGCGGTTCAAGGGTGATTAGGGGAAGAGGGGAGGTGTTGAGGAATGTAAACAGGTTCTGAAAATTAAATGTTCCCAGGCCCAGTGCCAGGTGGTTGTCACCTTGTCCATTGTTATCGTGCAGATGCAGTTGGCCGAGCCGGGAAGAGAGTTTTTCCAGCCACGGCTGCCAGCCTGTATGAGCAAAGGCTGTCAGATGACCGGTATCCATGCAGAAGCCGAGATGCGGGGCATCTAATTGTTCAAAAAGAATTTTATGCACCTCGGGTGAGGTTTCATAGGTGTTCTCAAACATAACCTGTGTGTTGTACTGATCAGCTATTTCAAGGAGGTGCTGCCACGTTTCCAGAGCTGTTGCCAGCCATCGGTCAAATTTACCCCAATGCTTGTTTTCTTCAAAACCGAGATGGCAGACAATGGATTGCGGTTGAAACACCTGGAGCAGGTTAAATGCCCGAAAGAGTTTTTCACGGGTTATCTCCACAACCCGCTTATCGAAACCGCCCGGCGAGAGGTCAAAAAATGGTGCATGCAGGGTGCAGGCAAGACCGTTGTCCTGGAAAACAGCAGCAATTTTCTGGAAATCAGCACGATTCAGGTCCCAGAGGGAACTGCCCTCCAATCCGATTTCCGGCTGCAGCCTGTTTGAGATGAACAGATCAAGAAGATCACCATCTCTGAGTTGATCAAAGGGCGCATTGATAAAACATTTTTCAGTGATACTGGAGTATTGCAGTAATTGCATAAAATAATAATTCCTGATCAGCGCTTTACTCTATCGTTTTTCATTTTGCATTTTCTTTTCTTCATGCTTAATTCGTTCCCATTGAGCTCTCAAGTCTTCTTCACCCCCTTCATACTGTTGATCAAATACATGCGGATGTCTGCGGATCATTTTTTCGCAGATACTGTTCAGCGCATCATTTGCAGTGAATTCTTTTTTTTCTTCAAAGATGGTTGTGAGCAGGCTCAGGATAAAATAAAGGTCCCCGGCTTCCTCGCAGATATGGCCGGGATCTCCCTGGTCAATGGCCTCGGCCAGTTCGGTCGCCTCTTCGAGCAGGTATTTCTTCAGCGTTTCCGGTGTCTGTTTTCGGTCCCATGGACAGCCGTGGCTGCCACGCAGGGTTTTGACTATAAAGTTCAGTTGCCGGAAAGGATCGATGCTCTCATCTTTTTGTGATGGCTCATCCATTTGTCTACCCTGCCTGAAAAGGGAAATGAAATATAATTATCATGCAAGCCGATACTGTTAAGGACGGGCTTTGACGTTATGGTAAAATTTCATTATGCTGACAACTCTTGTACCCGCTTATCTTTTAACAGGAGGTTACCATGACCGACACGGTTTTATTGTTTAAACGATATCCATTTATCCCCGGCCAGAAACTGCATATTGAAGACGGCCCCCGTAAAGGCGACTGGGTCGTTACTGCAGTTGATGAAAAGAAAGTCGGTCTTCGCTGCCCGGTATCAGGGATCAAGGTGTCCTGGGATCGTTTCTGTTATTTTGTGGAAGAAAGAGCTGCTGACGTGTAATCGTCACAGGGGCTGTTATTACGTAGTATCACATAATACAGGCCTGTGACGGCTTACACTGGTTTCCTGTACAAGACAAATTGGAAAATAAGTAAGCGCTTCATTTAACTCCACTCTTAACTTGATAACAGCTCGGAATCAGTCGTGAATAGATAACAGGGTAACGTTATAGACGATTATCTGCCCTGCAAGGGGATGATTATAGTCCACCGTCACTGTGTCGTTATCTACTGAGCGCACCGTTGCAGGTACTTTATGGGTTTCTCCGTCCTTTTCCATATTTAAGGATAAAATCATCCCCGGTTTTGGTTCAATTTTTCCTTTGAATGCTGCAAGGGGGATCTTTTGAACCAGTTCTTCAAGATGAAAGCCATATGCATCTTCAGGCTGTACATTGATGCTTCTGGACTCTCCCGGCTCCATTCCGAACAGGCAGGCTTCAACGGCCTTGAACATTTTTCCTCCACCGATGGAAAGAGTAACAGGCTTGTCTTCCGGGCTTTTATCGATGAGCTCTCCATTTTCAAGGGTTGCGGAATAGCTTATTGTAACTGTATCTGTTAAGGCGACTGGACACATGATGATTCCTCTTAATATTTCTGGTTAAATGAACAAACGTTGCCACTCTATAAAAATAATATTACTTTGACAACTATCCATTATATCCGGCACAGAGCTTGACAAAGAATGCCTGAAGGCCTAAATGTGACAATTCCGTTACAGGTGGAGGTGTTTTATGGAACTTGAGTGTGCAAAATATCATGAAAAGATGGATTCGGAACAGGCCGCCTGCAGACATCCCGCTGATTACTGCCGGTTCAGGACATCGTGTTTGATTGATTTTACAGGTAAGGAAAATAAACGTAACAGTACGGATGTACTGATTAAGGAAAATAATTCAGGCCGGGAAAAGGAGTGACTGCTCAGATGGTTGAACTTGATTTTGCTAAATCTGCCGATGGATTATTGCCGGCAATTGTCCAGGATAAGGAGAGCGGAGAGGTGCTGATGCTTGCCTACATTAACAGGGAATCCTGGCAGATGACCCTGGACACGGGAAAAGCCCATTACTGGAGCCGGTCACGCAATAAACTGTGGCTGAAGGGGGAATCTTCCGGCCATGTACAGCTGGTTAAAGACATATTTGTTGATTGTGATCTTGATACCGTGGTGTTCAAGGTTGAACAGTCAGGCGGCGCAGCCTGTCACAGGGGATATCGCAGTTGCTTTTATCGCCGGGTGGTAAGTGGTGAACTTGAAGTACAGGGGGAACCGGTTTTTGATCCTGCAAAGGTCTATGGCTGAGCGGTACAAATATTTAAAGTCAAACATTAATTCTAAGTTTTTTGTTATTGAAATATTGAGGTTATCATGCGTATTTTAAAGGTGGGAATTCCCAAGGGCAGCCTGGAAAAGGCAACTATTGAGCTGTTTGAGAAATCAGGTTGGAAGATCAGGATGATGTCCAGGAATTATTTTCCTGAAATTGACGATCCTGAGCTCTCTATTTCCATATGCCGTCCCCAGGAAATGTCCCGCTACATTGAAGACGGCATGCTTGATGCCGGAATTACCGGCAAAGACTGGACCCTGGAAAACGGATCCGAGGTTGAGGTAATAGAAGATCTTATCTACTCCAAGGTAAGTAAAAAACCTACCCGATGGGTCATTGCCGTACCGGGAGATTCGGATATAACCCGGGTTGAGGACCTTGATGGTAAGAAAATTTCCACTGAACTTGTTAACGTTACCCGTACATTTTTTGCAGAACGGGGCCTGAATGTAGATATTTCCTTTTCCTGGGGCGCAACCGAAGCCAAGGCTGTATCCGGCCTGGCTGATGCTATTGTAGAAGTCACAGAGACCGAAACCACCATCCGGGCACACGGTCTGCGTATTATTCATGAGTTGATGCAGTCAAACACCCAGCTTATTGCAAGCAGGGAGGCTTTGGCCGACCCCTGGAAAAAAGAAAAAATCGATCATATTGCCATGCTGCTGCAAGGTGCCTTGCGAGCTGATAAGATCGTCGGTCTGAAGATGAATGTGCCCGAGGAGAGCTTTGATAAAATTCTTGAGATTCTGCCCAGTGTTACGGCGCCCACTGTAGCTCAGCTGTACAAGCAGCCCTGGTTTTCCGTTGAAACGGTTATCTCCGAGCATCAGGTCCGCGATCTGATACCGAAACTGAAAAAGATCGGGGCAGAAGGAATCATCGAGTATACCTTAAACAAGGTTATTTGATGCGTTATTCAATCTATTCACCGGAAGTGGTTTTTTGATGTTGAATTTTAATCAGGTTAAATTTCTGGATGCGGTCCACAGCCTGAAGCAGCTGCCGGATCCTGTTTACCCGGATATTGCCTTTGCCGGGCGTTCCAATGTCGGAAAATCAAGCCTGATCAACACCCTGGTCGGCCGCAGAAAAATGGTCAAGATCAGCTCAAAACCGGGCAAGACTCAGAGCTTGAACTTCTTTGAAGTTGAGGGCGGTTTGTTTCTGGTAGACCTGCCGGGTTATGGTTTTGCCCGGGTTTCCCGTACTGTTCAGGCCTCATGGGAACAACTTATCAGCAGTTATCTGCTCAACCGGCAGTCTCTGGCCTGCGTAGTGGTGATAATTGACCTGCGCCATGAACTTAAACATCAGGACAGGGAACTGATCGACTGGCTGCGATATAATGACATTGTGTCACTGCCTGTGTATACCAAGGCAGATAAACTTTCTAAAAACAAGCAGATCAGGCATGCTGCAGCCCTTGATGCCGCTCTTACCGTCGGCCCGGATGACCGTTTGTTATTTTCCTCTAAAACAGGGCAGGGGTGTGAAGAGTTGCGTAACAGACTTGCATTATACGCTCAAAGTTGTTAGAAAAATACTTTAGTTGTTGGAGGGAAAGGGTTTCCGGACGGTGCTGCTATGCCTGACCGCGTGGTGTAAAGCCGGAAAAAATTATAAATGGGCAGTGCAAATAGGAGGAATCTGATGTCGCTCCGATCAGATTGGCCCTGCTGGGAAATCATGAAATGTGAACCCGCGCAGGCAAAAAAATGCCCGGCTTATCATTCTTCCAGGTCTTGTTGGGAAGCGATACGCGAGCTTGATGTATGTTCATTTAACATCTGTAAGGATTGCCTGGTTTATGTTACCAAGCAACGGGATTCAATTTTCAGTAAAGAGGAGATTTTGAGCATCATGTGCCAGAAGGGCATAGATGTTACCGGGCATACACGCTGTCCCGGGTTTCGCGCTGTCGGTGATGGTGCCTGACGGGGTTGAAAACTATTCAACTCGAAAAAAGGTGGAAAAGGGCTTCAGCCCATTTCCACCTTTTTTTATTACCGGCCGCTTTCTACTGGTCGGATTTAAGCACGGATAAAAATGCCCGTTGCGGGATGTCCACATTTCCCACTGTTTTCATTCTTTTCTTGCCCGCTTTCTGCTTTTCCAGCAGCTTTCGTTTTCTTGAAATATCACCGCCGTAACATTTGGCGGTAACATCTTTGCGCAGGGCGGAAATGTTGGACCTGGCAATAATAGAGCCACCGATTGCCGCCTGAATAGCAATTTTGAACATCTGGCGCGGGATTTCCTCTTTCAGGCTTTCACATGCCTTGAGACCGCGTTCCCGCGCCCGCTGCCGGTGGGTGAGCTGGGACAGGGCATCGACCTGTTCGCCGTTGACCAGAATATCAAGTTTAACCAGATCACTGGTACGGTAATCAATAAGTTCATAATCAAAGGAACCATACCCCTGCGTTACTGACTTTAACTTATCATAAAAATCGTAAATCACTTCAGCAAGGGGGAGCTCGCAGGTAAATTCTATACGACCGGGCATGGGATAATGGTAGTTGGTGTTCTCGCCCCGCCTGTCCATACACAGGGACATAACTACCCCCATGTATCGATCCGGTATAAGGATGGTTGCCTTGATAAAAGGTTCTTCAATATGTTCTATGGAGCCGGGGTCTGGAAAGTATGAAGGATTATCCACCTCCAGGCAGGTACCGTCCTGCAGATAAACCATATATTTTACAGACGGCACGGTAAGTATGAGAGAGATGTCAAATTCCCGTTCAAGCCGTTCCTGAACGACTTCGAGGTGCAGGAGTCCCAGAAAACCACAGCGAAAACCAAAACCGAGGGCTGCGGAGGAATCCTTTTGAAAGATAAGCGCGGCATCGTTGAGTTTCAACTTTTCCAGAGCGGAAGCAAGATCCTCGTAGTCATCCGAGGAGATAGGATAGAGAGAGGAAAAAACAACCTGCTGAATTTCTTTAAATCCTGTTAAAGGAGCAGGGCAGGGTGCTTCTACATGGGTAATAGTGTCACCCGGTTTGGTGTCGGAGACGGTTTTTACACCTGCTATGATGTATCCGACCTGGCCGGCGGTCAGGCTTTTCTGCCGTTCCCGCGTAAGGTGAAATATCCCCACTTCTTCTACGCGGTACTCGGAATTGTTGTGCATGAAAAAAATCTGGTCCCCGGCTTTAATGGTGCCGTTCATGATGCGCACGGAAATAACAGTCCCCCTGTACGGGTCATAGTTGGCATCAAAGATAAGTGCTTCCAGGGGGAGGTCGGGGTCTCCTTCAGGCGGCGGCAGGTACTGGACAATGGCCTCCAGGATATCTGCAACACCTTCGCCGGTCTTGGCTGAGCATTTTTGAATGGTGTCGCTGTCCATGCCAAGATCTTCTTCAATCTCCAGAGCAATTTTTTCAGGATCTGCTGCCGGCAAATCTATTTTGTTGATAACCGGTATAATCTCAAGGTCATTTTCCATGGCAAGGTACAGATTGGCCAGCGTCTGCGCTTCAATTCCCTGAGCTGCATCAATAAGCAGCAATGCCCCTTCACAGGAGGCCAATGCACGGGAAACTTCATAACTGAAATCAACATGACCCGGGGTGTCAACGAGGTTTAACAGGTAATGCTGTCCATCCTTTGCCGTGTAGGGCAGGCAGATAGTTTGACTTTTGATGGTAATTCCCCGCTCACGTTCGATATCCATGTTGTCGAGCAACTGATCTTTGAACTCACGGTCAGTGACCAGTCCGCAGAGTTGAATCATGCGGTCGGAAAGGGTAGACTTTCCATGATCTATATGGGCAATCACGCTGAAATTTCGTATATTTTTCATGTGTAACTCTGGTGTCTGATAATAGAGGCTTTATGATTGACCAAAAAGAAATAGCATATACAGGTTTAAATTTAAACTCTTTCGACGGATTCCTGCCATGCTTTCAAAGATTTAATCCGCAATATGAGTAATTTTACTTCTTATTGCCGTGAACTTTTTGCAAAAATAGAGTATATTATATAATTTAAACTCTTCTGCTGACAGGGTGGATAAACTATTTAAACGTCCCGTTTATGACTGAAAAAAAATTACAGAAGGATCCGGAAGAAGACGATCAGCAGTTTCACCCCCTTGTGGTGACCTCTACTGATGAGAACCTGCCTGCAGTCAGCAATCCTGCCCTGCATCGTTATCTTCAGGAGATCAGCCAGTACGAACTGCTCAGTCGTGAAGAAACCGAAGAGCTTGCTGCCCGTTTTCAGGAAACCGGTGACCCGGAGGCCGCCTATCGACTGGTCTCTTCCAATCTACGTCTTGTCGTCAAGGTTGCCATGGATTTCCAGAAGTACTGGATGCAGAATTTTATGGACCTTATCCAGGAAGGAAATGTCGGTCTTGTGCAGGCGACTAAAAAGTTTGATCCCTATCGGGGGGTTAAATTTTCTTATTATGCAGCCTACTGGATTCGGGCCTATATCCTGAAGTTTATCATGGATAACTGGCGTCTTGTTAAAATCGGCACGACCCAGGCCCAGCGCAAGCTTTTTTTCAGCCTGAATAAAGAAAAGAAACTGCTTGAGGCCCAGGGATTTAAACCTGATGTAAAACTGCTGGCGGAACGACTCAATGTCAAGGAGAGTGAAGTCATTGAGATGGGGCAGCGCATGGATAACTGGGATGTATCCCTGGAGGCGCCTGTTCGCAGCGATTCTGAAGATGAACAGAAGAGCTTTCTGCCCCACGAAGGGCCGGGAGTTGAAGATATAGTCGCAAGCCAGGAGATGCGTGAACGACTGGCTGAAGTACTGGCAGGTATGGAAGACAAGCTTAACGACAAAGAAAAGATCATTCTTACTAAACGACTGCTCAGTGACGAGCCCCAAACGCTCCAGACCATAGCCGACCAGTTTGGTATTTCCAGAGAGCGTGTCCGGCAGATAGAATCCAACCTGCTTAAAAAATTGAAGAAAATTTTTGAAAAAGAACTCCCTGACATCCAGGATTTTCTTAGTTCCGAACGAATAGTACCTGTTTCCGGTTCAAATAAATCCTGATTTTCAGGCCTGTATCTAATATTTACGAGGTTTCATGAACGTCCCCCTTCTTGACCTGCAGCCCCAGACAACCCGTTTTCGTGAGGAAATTCTGCAGGCCGTTACCGGAGTTATAGACTCAACACGTTATATCCTTGGACCGCGGGTCTCTGAATTTGAAGAGGCGATTGCCGACTACTGCGGGGTGGATGATGCCGTTGGAGTTTCCAGCGGCACGGATGCCCTGCTTGTCAGTCTGATGGCATTGGAGATAGGTCCGGGCGATCTTGTGCTCACCACACCGTATACTTTTTTTGCCACCATGGGCTCAATCTTTCGAGTAGGAGCCATGCCGGTTTTTGCAGATGTTGAAGAGAGCAGTCTTAATATAGACCCTGCTGAAATGGTTGAGATCCTGGAAGAAGACCGCAGGGGAGATTGCAGAATAAAAGCGATCATGCCGGTACATCTGTATGGTCAGTGTGCGGACATGGACAAAATAATGGACCTTGCCGCCGAATATGAGGTTCCGGTTGTCGAAGATGCGGCACAGGCCATAGGAGCTGAATGTCCCCTGGGAATTAAAAATGGTTCAGTGCAGTGGAAACGGGCAGGCTCCATGGGGTTAAGCGGTTGTTTTTCATTTTTTCCTTCTAAGAATCTTGGCGGCATAGGTGACGGCGGTATGGTTGTTACCCGTGATCATGAATTTGCCGGGCTGTTGCAGTGTTATCGTAATCATGGAGCTGAACCAAAATATTATCACTCGCATATAGGCGGCAACTTTCGGCTTGACCCTATCCAGGCCACTGTACTCAGTGTCAAGTTGCCCCACCTTGAACAGTGTCATCAGCAGCGCAGAACAAACAGCGCCGTCTATCACACTCTTTTTGAGCAGGCCGGCCTCATAGACAATCCGGTTTGCCTGCCAAAGCCCGTGTACTCTGAAATTAACGGTGCGGAAGATCATAATTTTCATATTTATAATCAGTATATTATCCGGGTACCCCGCCGCGATGACCTGCGAGACTATCTGCAGCAGCACTCCATCGGTTGTGAGGTCTATTATCCGGTCTGTCTGCATGAACAGCGATGTCTGGCAGAACATGGCTATGGTGATCTTTCCTTTCCTGTTGCTGAAAAGGCTGCAGAGGATTCTCTGGCGCTGCCGATATATCCGGAACTCAGTGATGAGCAGCAGGCCTATGTGGTTGAGACAATCAGCCGGTTTTATCAAGCTTAGTTCCGAACCGTCTCAGATCCCGTGATGAAAAAAATATCCTGTATTTTCCTTGGTGCAATCTGCCTGCCGGGGATGTATGTATCGTCTGCGATTTCAGCAGTCGACTGTGAACAGGCTTCTCCTGGTTTCAGTACTGAATACTTTATCAGCTACCAGGACGACTCTGCCCCGGAATGGAAAAAACTATGGGATCAGGCCAGAACACTCTACAGTCAAAAGAAATATGATCAGGCCCTGGTTCAATATGAACTCCTGTTGGCCGGTAAGGACAACATCGACCAGGCACGCTGGGAATATGTAACTGTCCTTATATGCCGCAGGCAGTTGCAAAAGGCCGGTGCTGAACTGGCCGTGCTGATCAGTCATGATCCGGATCGTTGGGAATATCAACTGGCCGAGGCTGAAGTTGCCGTCGGCAGCGGTGATTTTATCAGTGGTGTAGAGCGTTATGCCCAGCTCTATAGCCGGCATACTGCAGCCGGATCCACCGGAGACAGGGAGCAAATCCTGTCTGGTTATATCGACGCCCTTGAAGGTCTTGGGAAATTCACTGATTTAATGCCGCTCATGGAACAGCTTGCCGTGCTCCGCCCGGCAGATAGCGGACTGAAATTAAGAATGGCTGCAACGGCAATAAAAACAGACCAGCCTCGCAAAGCTCTGGCTATTCTTCGTGGTCTTGCAAAACAAAATCCTGAAAATTTAAAGGTCCTGCAGGAACTGGCACGGGTTCTCACTGCAATGGGCAGTGAAAAAGAAGCCGGGGCCTGCTGGCAGCAGGTTATTGGAATTGATCCTGCCGACAGAGAGGCAAACAGACAGTTAATTACGTATTATCAGGTGGCAGGAAACCTGTCAATGGAACTGAAACATGTTGAACGACTGCTCTTACTTGTACCAGATGATACGGAACTTCTTGCACAGGCAGGTCGTTTGAACATTGCCCTTGATCGTCCGGACCGGGCCATCGGATTTTACAACTGTCTGCTCAGTCTGCAGCCCGATAACAGCGAGATCGAACAACAGAAAGATAGAGCATTGCATGATTTTGCCGCAAAGCTGGTGGATCTGATTGAAAATACAGGATCCAGCCTGCTCTGGCAGGATCTGGTACAGGTCACTGATGATCGTATAGGAGTTTACCATGCCCTGGCCGACATGCTGCGTGCCCAGGGCAGACGGGCAGCACTCATCCAGGTTCTGCTTGTCATCCATAACGAGGTTCCCGGGGATGAAGTGACGGGTGCAGAACTTGAGAACCTGCTCAAGGAACAGGCCGGGAGTGATATCCTTGCATCTTCGGGGGAAGGGGCTTCCACTCCCTCTGAAATACCCCCACAGTAACCCCATCGGGTTATCTGCTTTTCAAATTCGAATTAATATTACAGTTATTCTGGAGGAACGATAGATGGTTGAACGTATTCCCATGTCCCGGCAGGGACACCAGCAGTTAAAAGATGAACTTGATCAGCTGGAAAGGGTAGAGCGACATGAGGTGGTCAAAGCCATTGAGATTGCCCGCGCCCATGGTGATCTGAGTGAAAATGCCGAATATCATGCCGCCAAGGAACGACAGGGCATGATTGAGGGACGGATTATGGATCTCAATGATAAACTGGGAAGGGCAGAGGTCATTGACTGTACAAAAGTTTCAGTAGAGCGGGCTGTTTTTGGAACTATTGTTGACCTTATGGATATGGATACCGATGAAGAGGTATCTTACCAGTTGCTTGGACCGGAAGAGGCTGACGTGAAAAAAGGTTCCATTTCAGTCATGTCGCCTCTGGGACGTTCAATTTTGGGTAAGGAAGTAGGAGATGAGGTCGTAACGAAAACCCCGGGTGGGGTCAGAGAGTTTGAGGTCGTTGAAATTAAACCCGGAACATTTGCCTGAACAATCGGAAACAACGGAACTCAGGCAGGGATGGTCACCGGCAACGGGCGTGAATTGAGTTTCTATTCGCGCCCCGGCTGCTGCATTATGCCGAACTGAAAGATATCCGTCACCTGTGATGCGGCTTCTTCTACAGTATATCTTGTATCCAGATTCAGGCTCCAGATTCTGGAAATTTCGTCCAGTGCCCCGAAAATTGCCCGCTTGGCAATGCCGGGCATTATCTCTTTTCGGTATATGTTCTGTTCCTGACCTTTTTTAATAATCGTAGAAATTATATTGATATACTCACTGAAATTGTTGTTGCGGTAGTCCCGGATGAGCTTATTGGTTTGCCGCAGTTCAATCTGGATAACCTCGGAAAGATTTCTGTTCTTTTTCATCTCAATCAGGTGCCGGGTGATGAAAATTTCCAGCATCTTTTGTGGATCATCCTCTTTGGCAATCAATGCACTGACCTGTTCGACCAGTTTACCTATCTCCTGTTCAAAAACCGAGATCAGGATATCAAATTTATTATTGAAATATAGATAAATAGTGCCGTCAGCAACTTTTGCTTCCTTTGCAATGTCTGATATTCTGGCATTGAAAAAGCCTTTTTTGGCAAAGACTTTCGTGGCAGCACGTATGATTTTACTGTGTTTATCTGCTGACTTCATCAGATTGTTACCTAAAAAAATGAATGAACGTTCATTTATTTACGATAGCAGAACCTGTTACGTTGTGTCAAGAGAAATGGATACAATGTAGGCATGAATATTGTCTGAGCCGTTATGTGGAGATAGTTGGTTCAGCTGTTGAGGAAGATGACGGATTTTGCTAAGGTGCTGCTGGTAACTATCCGAAAATAGTCTGTTGCCGATTTGTTGTCCGGTCGACAGAGTCTTTGTAAAGAAAATGTGTTGAGGAGGTTTCATGAAGGTTCTGGTCATTGGTTCCGGAGGAAGGGAACATACACTGGTATGGAAGCTTAACCAGTCAAAGCGGGTCACAACTATCTACTGTGCCCCGGGAAATGCCGGGATAAAAAAGCTGGCTACCTGTGTCAGGATTGCTGCAGATGATATTGATGCATTGCTTGATTTTGTCAAAAAAGAAAAAATTGATTTGACCGTGGTCGGACCGGAAAATCCGTTGACAGATGGTATTGTTGATCGCTTTGAGGAGGAGGGGTTACGGATTTTCGGCCCCACTGCCGCTGCTGCCGAACTTGAAGGCAGCAAAGTTTTCAGTAAAAATTTTCTTCGTAAATACTCCATCCCCAGTGCTGAATACAAGGTTTTTACGAAACCGCGCCCGGCCAAAAAATACATAGATAAAATTGGTGCTCCCTGTGTCGTCAAGGCCGACGGCCTTGCCGCCGGCAAGGGGGTAATTGTTGCCCGGACCAAGTCTGAGGCAAAAAAGGCAGTTGACCTGATTATGAAGGACAAGGCCTTTGGTGCTGCCGGTAATAAACTGATTATTGAGGAATTTTTAGAGGGTGAAGAGGCTTCGTTTATTGCTTTTGTCGATGGTGAAACCGTATTGCCGCTGCCCTCGTCCCAGGACCACAAGGCGGTATTTGAAGGTGACCGCGGTCCGAACACCGGCGGCATGGGGGCCTATTCACCTGCGCCGATTATGACCGAGGCCATGACCATGCGGGTGATGAACGAGGTTATGCTGCCGACTGTACGCGGTATGGCTGAGGAGGGCAGGCCGATTAAGGGCATGCTCTATGCAGGCATGATGATCAAGGGTGATCGTCTTGATGTTCTGGAATTCAACTGCCGATTCGGCGATCCGGAATGTCAGCCCCTGCTCATGCGGTTAAAAACGGATTTGCTCGAAATATTTGAAAAAGCCATTGATGGTACACTCAATGAAATTGAGCTGGATATTGATCCACGCCCCACGGTATGTGTGGTGATGGCTTCCCAGGGGTATCCCGGTAAATATGAGACCGGTAAACCCATCACCGGACTGGTGACTGCTGCCAAAATGAAAAACGTCATGGTCTTTCATGCCGGTACTGCGATCAAGAACCGGAGAACAGTTACCGCCGGAGGTCGTGTCCTGGGCGTAACCGCCTCCGGTAGTACTATTGCCAAAGCCATAGCACGGGCCTATAAAGCGGTTGATAAGATCAAGTGGAACGGCTGCTATTTTCGCAGGGACATCGGCCACCGTGCTCTCTGCCGCAGCAGGAATAACTGTGGTCCGGTGGTTGGGATAGTGATGGGATCGGATTCAGATCTACCCGTCATGCAGGCGACGGCAGACTTTTTAAAGGCCATGGGCGTTAAGTATGAAATTACTATCTCATCTGCCCATCGTACCCCGGAACAGGCTGCGGAATATGCCGGAACGGCTGCCGGTCGAGGGCTCAAGATCATCGTTGCCGGTGCCGGTATGGCGGCTCATCTTGCTGGTGTTCTTGCCGCCCATACAACGCTGCCCGTTATCGGGGTACCCATTGATGCCTCATCTTTAAACGGATTGGATGCACTGTTGTCAACGGTACAGATGCCTCCTGGAATTCCGGTTGCAACCATGGGAATAGGCAAGGCTGGAGCCAAAAATGCTGCAGTGCTTGCGGTCAGGATTCTGGCAACCCATAACCCTGAATTAACAGCCGCTCTTGAACAGCACAGCCGTGATATGGCCCATCAGGTAGCTGAGAAAAATAAAGCCCTGGTCCAGTGACCTTCTCCGTTGTTGACGGAAGACTATACCGAGGCGGTCAGGCTGTTGCAACAGGGCGGCTTGATTGCCTTTCCCACCGAGACGTATTACGGTCTTGGGGTCGATCCATTTAATCAACAGGCGCTGCAGCGGCTGTTTCGGGTAAAACAGCGCAGGACAGATAAAGCAGTCCTGGTCCTGGTGGCTGATCGATTGCAGGTGCAACAGCTTGCCGAATCAGAGCCTGCCCCCTTTACAAGGCTCATGGATGCCTTCTGGCCGGGACCGTTAACCCTTGTCTTTCCAGCTCGGTCAACGTTGTCGACACTGCTGACCGGCGGGACGGGAACCGTCGGCATCAGGCAGTCCCCGGAAATTACGGCAGCATGCCTGCTGCAAAAGTTTGCCGGGCCGATAACTGCAACCAGCGCAAACCGTTCCGGTGCCTTACCCGCCACAACAGCTGCCGAGGTGGAGGATATTTTCGGCTCGGAAGTTGATCTTATTGTAGACGGTGGAGCAACTCCCGGCGGTCAGGGGTCAACACTGGTTGGCTATGATGGGAAAGTATTTTGTATTCGTCCCGGTCGGATTCCTTTTGCAACCGTCCAGAACAGCATATAGAGCGTTCATGAAGCGCTTACGGTGCAGCAACTCCTGCGTAGAATTTACCATAAAATTCCTCCTTCAGAATGTCATCTTGCAGGTACCACCCTGACAACTGATATCTGCAACCAGAAAATAGGCATTGTAACCTTTTCTCTTCAGCAGCCGGGCCGCCATCTCAGCTCGAGCACCGGTGGCACTGTAAATGTATATAGCTCTATCTCTGGGTAACTCCTTGATACGTTCGTATAGTTCATTTAAGGGAACCAATTTTGCTCCATTTAATCTGCCTGCAGTCGTCTCCTCACTGGTACGTACATCCAGAATCACAGCATTTGCCTTCTGATTTAGTGCCTTTTTAAAGGCGGCAGGAGAGACTTCACCCCGGCGTTTTTCCCGTGTCCATTTGATTTCGCTCATCACCGGACCACTGCTGACAGGATTGTTACGTTTTTTCCATCCCTGTATATTTCCCTCCACCATGGAAACATTGTCAAAGCCGGCTTTCCGGAATTCGGCAAGGGCGGCAAGACTGTCCCGTTTGTTGTCACTGTAGACGACAACAGGTGCTTTTTTTGAAATAATGCCGATCCTGGCCGAAAGAGCAGTTAGGGGAATGGATACTGAGCCGGCAATTCTTTCCCTCTTATTCTTATCAGCCGAACGTAGGTCAATAAGTATACGATTACCCTTTCCAACAAATCTGTCATCGGCATAGGTGGGATACCCTTTTTCAGCCCAGCCTTCAACTCCGGCAAGCAGGACCCTTATATTGGTATAACCGGCACGGGCGGCAATGGCTGCTGCAGCAGTACTCATGCCACATGTTGTTCCACCGCAGTAGAAAACCAGTGGCTGTTCTTTTTTTTCAGGCAGCAGGGATATTTTTTTATTCATCCCGCAGGCGGGTATTGAAACTGCCGTGGGCAGATGGTTTTGTTGGTACTGACTGTAAGGACGGGCATCTATCAGGATAAATTCTTCCCCGTCTGAAATAAATTTTTCTACTTTGGTGCTTGAAATTTTTTCTACACCGGAGACAAATCCGGAAATTTCGGCTTTGACGGATGTTGCTGTAATGTGTCCCCTGTCGACTTTGCAGGTGACAACAACCTGTTTATCCGGGACTATATTTTCCATTCCCCTTGTACTGTCGTCAAAATAAACCCTGATGATGCGTGTGTTATCGCCATTACCGACCTTGATGGAAAGAGTTTCAGTTTTACTTGATTTATCTACCACCTTTCCCCGGTATACTTTTTTTGAGGTTGATGCCCCTGGTTCATCCAGCAGTCCTGTGTTTTGACTCTGAACACACCCGGAAACAATCAGGATGGATGTAATACATAAATAAAAAAAGAATGCGCGTTTTCCGGTCACAGGAAACCTCCGTTAAAAACCGAAATCAACAAATTAGAATCTGTCGGGAACAACGAAACATTTTTGCAGGAAAAATTTGTTCTTCGGTATAAAATGATCTGTTGCAAAAGAGCCCTTAACTTGTAACGTACAGGCGGCAATATGACAATTGTAAAAAACTTCCACAGTCTGCTTTTGTTTTTCTTATCAGCGATGGTCCATTCCATCATGAACAGGCCCTTCATTACGAGGTGAAAAATAATGAAATCCGTAACCGTGAAATTATCCGGATATGATGTTGATTTTGAACAGGTAAAAAAAATAAGCGAACTGCTCGCCCTGCGTGATAACGAATTTGCCACCCTGGTATCCTGGAACGATAGAGAAAAAGGGGTTCATTCACCCCAGTGCCTGAAATGTGAAATTAAAGGCGATCCCGGCTGGGAGGTATATGGGCGTAACCATGAGGGCAGATTGCGAATCAGTTTTAATGACGATGCATTCGTCCTTATCTACAGCTGATGGGCTCAGGGTTTGGCACGAAATAACTATAACACTTATTCCGTGCCAGTCCCTTAGGTTGTTTTGTCTGCAGATTTTCTGAATGGGTATCATGGCAAGGCCCCTTTTTTTCAGCAGGTTCTGCAAAATAGTGGTTGAATCTGTATCTGCATGGAGGTATGAGAGCAGTAAATTTAAAGCAGCAGACAGTTTTACCGGCTTTGCGGGAAACGACCATGGGAAATAATTATTTTTTTACTAATTTCAGATATGATCCTGACATATATTATTTTTTCTATATCGGTGAACTCAAAAGTCATGGGTTGACAGAGTATCTTCGTGATCTCTGGTCACAAATCCAGGGCAGACCGGTTGAATGTATTGCCATTGTTCCGGACTTGCATGATCAGTACAACTATGTAAACCTTATTGTTCCCTCTCCGGATGCCGGGGAGAATCTGCAGAAACGACCGATGAGTTTTCGCCGAAATACAGGCGCATTTCTCCAATCCGTGTCCAAAAACAAGTCCATCCACGCACTCATTGATCAAATCCTTACTCATCAGGATCAGCTCTATATATACATGTTTGAAAGTGATTCCGCGATGCGTCTTGACCAGCGCAGGGATGTTTATCTCCTTGGTCCGGACAAGGATCTATCCGGAAAATTTAATAATAAGGCGGTCCAGTTTAAGCTGCTTGACGGTATTATTCCCCTGGTTGAGTATAAAATATGTAATTCCATGCCTGAACTGCTTGCAGTAACAGAGCGTTTACGATCATCATGGGCTGACGGAATTTTTGTTTCCCGCGTCTACAGTGCAGCAGGTTCTGCAAGTATTGTTACCCGACGCCAATCGGATATTAAGGGTTTTTTTACACAAGACGATGCCCCGTTTCTGATCACCCGTTATATGAACCATGAGTGTGATCCCACCGTGCTGGCCGTGGTTGCAAATGAAAAGGATGTCTTTGTAGCCGGGGTAGCTGATCAGTGCATCGAGGGAGGCAACCATTTTGTCGGTTCAACCTGGCCCTCTGTCCTTGCCCCGGACCTGATCAAACAGCTCTGTGACTGCACCCGGAAGGTGGGGCAGGAAATTGGCCGTCATGGCTATCGCGGCATTTTTGGTTGTGATTATATTATAACCAGGGACAATCAAGTGCGCTTTATCGAGATCAATGCCCGCAAGCAGGGGACGACCCTTGAATTTTGTTATACACTTGAGCAGATGCTGCCCTCCGGCAGTCCGAACCTTCCTGAACTGGAATATTTTGCAGTTCAAAAAAACCGGTTTCCTGAGAATATGGTGGAACCACCTATAGTTCCCGATCCTGTCCTGTGCTGGGGAACCTATAATTATAAGCTGAAACAGAATCGTCAAACCTGTGGCTATATTCCCCAGGCCAAACATGAACGGCAGAGTTTTGCCAAGGTTGCCGGGGGGAAGCTTGCGAAAGATTTTCTCGTTCTGGAACATGTCGGCTCGGGTTTGCAGGTCCAGCCCGGAACGTTTCTTGCCAGGGTGGTATCCACGGGAAAGAACATGCAGGATGTGCAGGAAGGGCTTGCACTGGGCCGGAAGATGATTGACTTGACAATAAGACCATGATGTCACAAAAAGCAGAAATGCGTTTCAGGGAAAATCACGCCCGAAATCAAAGACCTGCAGGAGATAGTTTACATGAGTGATCTGGACCGGTACACAGTTGAACTCCTTGATTCGCTTTTTAAGCAGCAAGGGACTGAAAAACGACCAAAGCCGAATGAGCTGCAGGAGATAGCCGATTTATTTTCCCTTGCCGTAACCCGGGAAAAAACCGGCTCGATAGTAAACTTGTTTCGATCATTAATCGGTTTTCGGAACCGTGGCATTTCAGCTGCAGCCTTTGACATCACCAGGGAGCAGCTTGTAGAACTCGCATATAAGCACCAGCAGATTGATGAACACATGGTTTCCATCGGAGGCAGGGTAGGGCAGGCCCTGCAGATAGTTGTTCGGGCCGATACCCGGGTGGAGGAGTACCTGGCCCGTAAGGATGTTGAGGCGCCATCGGGTATAGAGTTATGGGATACTATTCTGGCCAACCAGGAACGGATCAAGAAAAAGCTGGCCATGACTGATGACGACTGGAATTCCTTTCCCGGGCAGATTCGGCATGCAATCAACTCAGTTGATGAGCTTGCCGGTCTCATTGATCTCTCACCTGCCGCTGCCGAGGACATTATCCGGGTGACCCAAAATTACCGGATGCGTCTTACGCCGTATTACACCAGCCTGATTATGGCCGGAGAGGTCAATGATCCGATTATGCTCCAGTCCATTCCTACCGGTGAGATGGTGGATAATGCGGGGATAGAGATACCGCCGGTGGCGGCAGATCATTCGCCGGCCCGGCTGGTGGATCAGTTTTATCCCCGGGTGGTGACGATTAAATCGACAAATATGTGCGCCATGTACTGTACGCACTGCCTGCGCATTGCCCATATCGGCAAAAAGGATAAAATGTTTTCCAAAGAGGCCTATGGTGAGGCCCTGGATTATATCCGGTCCGACAAACGAATACGCGACGTGCTGGTCACTGGTGGTGATGCCTTTGTCCTGCCCAATTCAATGCTCAGATGGCTGCTGGCCGAACTTGATTCCATCGATCATGTCAAACTCAAGCGTCTCGGTACCAGGGTACCGGTTACGGTTCCCATGCGTATTGATGAGGAACTGCTGAACATTCTTGAAGAATCAAATGATCGCAAGCCGGTTCGGGTCGTCACCCAGATCAACACGGCCCGGGAAATTACTCCTGTTTCCAGAGAGGCGTTTAAAAACATTTCCGGTCGGGTCTGTGCGGTGCTCAACCAGGCAGTCCTGCTGCGTGGAATCAATGACTCCAGGGTGAAGATGTGGAAACTCTGTGAGACTATACAGGAGGCCTATGTCCGGCCCTATTATATCTTTAACTGCTCATATCGAAATCCTCAGTTTGTCCACTTCAGGGTTCCGGTGGAAAGAGGCCGGGATATTGTCGAGTCCATGTACGGAAATATTTCCGGCGATGCCATTCCCCGCTATATAGCAACTGCCGGCGGGAAGATTCCCATGCACCGCAGTAATGTCATGGGCAGAGAGGGAGATGAACTCATCCTGCGCAAGCCCTGGAGCGGGGAGGAGGTTCGCTACCCGGATGCCGACAGGAAAGAGTATGAAAGAGACGACTTCTCTTTTGCCAGGTATTGAGATGGGAAGGTTCATGGTGCCTGGGGGCGGGTTCAAGGACGTAGAATTTCCGTCTCCGCTATGGATGAACAGCAGGAGGAGACGATGCTGAACCGGGTTTTGACCTCACTGTCTGCCCGGGAACCGGAGATGTTGCAGCTCCTGGAAAAAATGGTCCTGATCCAGAGCGGCACATACAATAAAACCGGTGTGGATACAGTCAGCCGTGTGATTGAAACCTTTTTCAGCCATATTCCGCTGCACTGTGAACGAATAGTCCAGGAGCAGTCTGGTGATCATCTGGTCTTTACAACGCCTGCTGCAAACCGAAACACGAAGTTTATCCTGATCACCGGTCACATGGATACCGTGTTTCCTGAAGATACGGACTTTAACTGGTTCCGGGAAGATACTGATAAAATCTATGGCCCCGGTGTAATCGACATGAAGGGCGGTCTGGTGGTCACCATGTTTGCCGTTTCCGCCCTGGCAGAGGCGGGGCTGCTGGAACAGATCCCCCTGGTGCTCGTCTTCAACTCGGACGAAGAAACAGGG
>WFRY01000159.1 GCA_015486315.1 Desulfobulbaceae bacterium | reverse complement strand
TTCCACCGCCCAGGCAGAAGAAAAATTACAGCAGAATAAACAGATAACTCCTGTGACAAGAGCAAACAGCTTCCGTAGGCAAACCATACCGATCTTCCTGTTCTGAATAAGTTAATAATGCATAGCACGTAAATATTCGGGTAGCACCCCATCTTCGCCCGATCCGGCCTGTTCGCATATGAGTCAATATAGCTCTCAGGCCAGATCGGGCAAACCTGGGGCTGACACCGCTTCGCTGTTACTCAAACATTTACAAGATGTTTGATTTGCAACCATTTGGGATCAACCCAAATGCTTACGCAGGGTGTTCCTGAAACGCTTACATTCCGAGGTGTTATCATGTCAAGAGTGTGGTTAATGAAGTGCTTAGCCTCATTACCACTGCATTTACCACCTTATTTTCCCGGCACCGGGAATGCAATACTTAAATTTGATCCAAGGTTGAAAGTGTGGTAGTCTATAGACTTCCCCTATTATGGAAAATCTGATGGAAGAAAAGGTTCGTGTTGATAAATGGCTGTGGGCCGCCCGTTTTTTTAAAACCAGGTCCCTGGCATCCAAAGCGGTTAACGGTGGTCATGTCCATCTCAATGGCGGCCGGATTAAACCCTCCCGTATTGTGCAGGTCGGTGACCGGTTGCAGATAATCCGCGGCGTTGAGGAGTTTACCGTGGACATCCTGTCCCTGGCAAGTCGTCGTGGACCGGCAACGGTTGCCCGGACGCTGTACGAGGAAACAACGGACTCCATCGACCGGCGCGAGGCTGCCCGGGAGCAAAGACGCCTTGTCAGGGCACCGGCCTCTCGTCCTCAGGGGCGACCCGACAAACGGGAGAGAAGAAAGATCAGAGAATTTTTACGCAAAGACTGAAAGTTAAAGGAATGGAGAAAATGAAAAAAGTAGAACGTGCCCTGATCAGTCTGACTGATAAATCAGGTATTGAAGATTTTGCCCGGGCCCTGACCGAACTTGGTGTTGAGATCCTGTCCACCGGCGGTACGGCCAAAAAAATGCGTGATAACAATATTAAAGTTACTGATGTTTCTGATTTTACAGGCTTTCCGGAAATGCTCAATGGCCGGGTCAAGACCCTGCATCCGCTTGTTCATGGCGGCATCCTTAACCAGCGGGAAAACCCCGAGCATCAGCAGCAATGTCGCGAGCACGGGATCAAACCCATTGATATCGTGGCCGTCAACCTGTATGCCTTTGAAAAAACCGTGGCCGACCCGAACTGTAGTCTTGGCGATGCCATTGAAAATATTGATATCGGCGGTCCGACTCTGCTGCGGGCTTCGGCCAAAAATTTTCATGATGTGACCGTGATCGTGGATCCTGCCGATTATGACCAGGTATTGGCCGAGATTAAAGAGACCGGCAACACGACACTGAAGACCCGTTTTCGACTTGCTGTCAAGGTGTTTCAACTGACTTCCGCCTATGATACCGCCATTGCCCGGTGGCTGGTCAAGGTGAATGTCGATACCAATACCTATTTTTCCGGGGAGTAAGTATGCAGAAGGTGGCGGTTTTGCTCTCAGGTTCGGGCAGGACCCTTGATAACTTTCATGAACGTATCCTGGCCGGAACCCTGCAGGCAGAGATTAAGGTGGTCATCTCCAACATTGCTGATGCCCTTGGTCTGGTTAAGGCAGAAGGATACGGTTACCCCGCCTTTCATGCAGTCGGCAATGCAGCGGTCAACACAATCCTGGCCGGCTATGACATTGAACTGATAACCCTGGCCGGTTACCTGAAACTGTACCAGCCGCCGGGGCAGTTGAAACAACGGGTGCTCAATATTCATCCATCGCTTATTCCCTCGTTTTGCGGCGACGGTTTTTATGGCCACCATGTGCACGAGGCCGTCAAGGCCAGAGGGTGTACGGTCAGCGGCTGTACGGTGCATTTTGCCAATGAGGTCTACGATGAAGGGCCTATTGTCGTCCAGAAATGTGTTGCTTTAGATGATGCCGATACACCCGATGATATTGCCGACAAGGTTTTCGCTGCGGAGTGTGAGGCCTTTCCTGAAGCCATTAACCTGGTCGATGAGAAAGGTGTTGCTTATTTCTGGAACAGGTGACAGAGGTGAATAAATGACCACTCAGACCCTTATGGACAGTCGGGACATTGACCGCAGTCTTGATCGGCTGAGCCTTGAAATTATCGAGCGAAACCACGGTATTGAGAACCTGGCAATCATCGGTATCCATACCGGCGGCGTGTTCCTTGCCGAGCGTATTCATGAAAAAATTGTCGCCCATGAGCAGGCGGAACTCCCCCAGGCCAGCCTTGATATCACGCTGTATCGTGATGACTGGAGTCTGATCTCACAGAATCCCATTGTCCGCAGAACCGATATTGATTTTCAGGTGGAAGAAAAATGCGTGGTGCTTGTGGATGACGTTATCTTCACCGGTCGAACGATACGGGCTGCCATGGATGCGATCATGGATTTCGGACGGCCCCGTTCCATTCAACTGGCCGTACTGGTGGATCGGGGTGGTCGTGAACTGCCTGTTCAACCGGATTATGTGGGAATGTGCGTCAGTGCCGGTGGTTCCGAACGGGTTGACGTTCTGCTGGCGGAGAAATCGGGCAGGGATGAAGTCATCATCCACGAGAAATAATACAGCCAGGCAGTGGATTTATATTCAACCACTGCCCTGGCTGTTGAACCGTTACGCAATAATAAATGAAACAAGCTGATACCAGAGCGGAATGTCCCGACCTGAAAAAGATCCGTCAACGGGTGCGGGAAAAATCTGCAAGTTATGACCGTTATAACTTCAGTCCTCATTACAATGATTTTTTGAAAGCCTTTTTTGATCTGGCCCAGGAGTATGATTCTCTGGACGATTTTTATCGTATCTGCGTGGCTGTCCCCCTGGAGATGACCGGTCTTGCAGGCGCATTGTATCTGTATGATGAAAAAGATAAAGGCCTGTACCTGGTCTGTGACAGTACCTGTGGAGTATACCCGAGAAAACAGCCGGCACCTCAGGATATTGTCCTCAGCCATGAACCGTATGAGACCGGCACCTGTTACCTGGTTCCCCTGTACAGTAAAACTCCTCTGGATACGTTTGGTGTTGCCGGTGATCAGGTACCGGGCTGGACGGAAAACTCCGGGCGTGTCCTGGGTATGTACAGTGTCTGTCCGCTCAGTGATCTTACCGAGAGTGACCGGTTCTTTTTCTCCAAGTATTCCAACCGGATCGGTTATAATCTGGATAACCGGCTCATTGCCCAGCAGAACATCGATCACCTCAAATTCATCAATACCCTGGTTATGGATATTGAGCATAATGTTATTGTGCCCAATATGTATTTTCGTCATCTCTTTAACCAGCTGCGGAAAAAAATTACGGAACTTAACAGCCTGCGCAGTGATATCAGAGATGCGACAGGGGTGCGGGGACGCAACTGTGCAAGTTGCCTGGGACGGTGTGACGAGTTAAGCAGGGATCTGTTCTCCTATCACCAGGAGCTGGTTAAACACCATGCAAATATTACTCTTTTTCTGGAAAGTCTTTTCCGGCGGGAGCATTTTGAGCGCGGTCACCTGGTGCTGCACCCCAAGCGCTGCTTTGTGGAAAAAGAGATTATCCTGCCCCAGCTGGAGCATTATGCAAGCCGTCTGCGCTCAGCATCAATAACCGTTGAGCGGCCGAGAAATATGCTTGATGAGGAGTTTCAGATTCCTGTTGATATCGGTCTGCTCTCCCAGGTATATGCCAATCTTTTTTCCAATGCAGCCAAGTACACCCGTGAAATCTTTACCCACGGCGGTACTTCCCGCAAGGCTGTGGCCTATGGTCGAGAACTCATAGAAAATTTCCCGGAGCAGGGGGAAAAAGGTGTTAAGTTCAATGTATTTACCACCGGTCCCAACCTGTCCGGAGAAGATGGAGACCGTGTCTTTCAGGAAGGTGTCCGTGCTACGGACAGCAATGCTATTCCGGGGACCGGTCATGGGTTGTCCTTTATCCGGCACGTTATTGAACTGCACGGAGGTACGGTCGGCTACGAACCGACTTCGGAAGGGAATAATTTTTATTTTATCCTGCCGGCCCCACCTGTTGAATCTTCACCGTCTGCATGAATTATGAGTTCTGACATCCTTTCGAGCCGTCTGGATACTCGCCATTTCGGCTCGAAAGAGGCACGCCGTGCTGTTCTCCTTTTCCGTATGCGGAATCTTATCTTTACCCTACCTGTATGAACACAGCACCTCTCATTGTCCATACCGACTGGTCACGCTCCTGGGGTGGTCAGGAGATACGCATGCTGACCGAGTTACGCGAGATGAAAAAACACGGTTTTCGTGTTGCCATGGTTGTACGTGAGGGGTCCGAGCTGGCATTACGCGGCGACCGTGAAGGGATTCCCGTCCATTTTATTGATTTTTCATCAAAATTTAAACTCTCTGCCTGGCGGGACCTGTTTAAGCTGATCAGGCACCTGAAGCCTGCGGTGGTCAACACTCATTCCTCCGAGGATTCCTGGATGGCCGGCAGTGTTGCCCGCATGTGCCGGGTTCCTCTTGTGATCAAGACCAGGCATGTGCTGGCCCCCATCTCTTCATCATTCAGCTATAATGTTTTTTTTGATGTCATCTTTGCCTGCAGTGAGGCCATTGGCAGACAGCTGGCGGATCAAAAAGTCAGACCCGGAAAAATTATTGTCCAGTCAACCGGCATTGATGAGGAGCGGTTCAGGTTTTCCGAGCAGGACCGCCTGGAAATACGTGGGCAATACGGGGTGGGCGACGACGAGATCCTTGTCGGTAATGTGGCCTTTCTTCGCCATTACAAGGGGCATGAGTTCATCGCCCGCACTGCCGCAACCATGCCGGAGAATTATAAGTTCATGATTGTCGGCGGTGGTAATGCCCGTTCAATTCTGGAGGATGATATTGCCAGGGCAGGGGTTGAAGACCGTTTTATCCTTACCGGTCACCGCGAAGATCCGGAGCGTTTTTTTTCCGCGATTGATATTATATTTTTCTCTTCCTATGAAACGGAAGGAATTTCCCAGTCCTTTATCCAGGGACTGCTCTATGGAATCCCCCTGTTAACCTGCCGAACCCCTTCCATTCTTGAGCCCCTTGAGCATGTGCAGATTTATCGGGATATAGAGTATAATGATGTTGCGGCCGCCGGACAGGGACTTCTTAAGCTGTCGGATTATTTAACCAGGGATGAGGACAGGGTCAACAGGCAGCGACAGGCCATTGCCGGAAAATACGGCCTGGCAAAGATGGTCGATACCATTGTCCGGACCTACGCGAACTATGGTGTCGGCGTTGCCCCCTGAACCGGTTACCCGGAGCCGGAAAGCAGAGACCATGGAGCTGCTTGCTCCGGCAGGCAGCTTCCCAGCCTTTGAGGCTGCCCTTGAACAGGGGGCCGATGCCGTCTATGTCGGAGCTCCGGGGTTCAATGCCCGGGCTCTTGCCCGTGACTTTACCTTTGCCGAGATCGGCTCCATGATAGACCAGGCCCATCGGCTTGGGGTGAAGCTCTACATTGCCATGAACTCCCTGGTCAAGGAATCCGAGCTTCCCATGGCTCTGGATGCTCTGTCCTGCTTTGCACAGCTGCAGCCCGATGCCCTTATTATCCAGGATCTCGGCCTGCTCTACCTGGCGCGAACCTGGTTCCCGACGATCCCTCTGCACGCCTCCACCCTGATGTCGGTCCATAATTCACTTGCAGCGCGTGAACTTTCCCGGCTCGGATTTGAGCGGGTGGTTTTGGCCCGGGAGTTGACCATTGAGGAGATGGGCGCAATTTATCGTACCTCCGGTGCCGAGCTTGAAGTCTTTGTTCATGGGGCCATGTGTTTCAGTTATTCAGGACTCTGTATGTTTTCCAGCCTGCATGGCGGGAAATCCAGCCTGCGTGGACAGTGCGTGCAGCCCTGCCGCCGTTGTTATTCTTCACTGCAGCCGGGAAAATCCGGTCGGCGTGGAGGTGGAAAGGGAACCGGTTATTTGTTTTCCATGAACGATCTCTGTGGAGTGGACCTGTTGCCGGGCCTGCGCGAGGCTGGGGTCGGTTGCCTCAAAATTGAGGGCCGAATGAAAAGTGCCAGCTATGTTGCCAACACCGTAGCCGCCTACCGGATGGCGCTGGACAGCATGGATGAGCCGGACGGGGAACAGGATAGAGTTCTGCGTGAAGCCCACAGGTTGCTGGATGCGGCCATGGCCAGAAAACGGTCCACCGGCTATATGCTGGCTGAAAATCCAGGCGAGGCCATAACGCCGCAACAGTCCGGTAACAGCGGTCTACTGCTTGGCCAGGTGAGCGGTATCCGCCAAATCCGTACCCGGGATGGAAAAAAAAGGTTGAACCTGCAGCTTGTGCTCGCTGCTCCGGTCAGTGAAGGCGACCGGCTGCGGCTCCATGATGAGAAGAGTGGTGAACGGGTGAGTTTTACCCTCCGTTTTCTCCAGGTCCGGGGCAAGAGGCAAAAAAAAGCACCGGCTGGAGAGAAGGTACAACTCTCTCTGGGGGCCGCTCTAAAAGCAAAGGCTGAGCGGGATTTTCGGGGCAGCCTGTTTAAGGTGGATGTTGGTTCCAGGATTGCGGGTGAACGGAGTGGACGCAGGAGAAGCAGGAAACTCTCCGGGCGCAGAATAGTGCCGGACAGACGCAGGGTTGAACATATTCTTGATCAGCTTTCCTGGAAGCGAACCAGGGCGGAAAAGCATCCGCCTGCCAGAGAGCTGCAGAGAAAAAACAGCCGTAAAGGCGGGCGTAGAAATACGGGCAGAGAGCTTCCCTGGTGGGTGGTACTCGCCGGTCCTGCAGAGCTCAGGCAGCGTCTGCCGGTACGTCCGGCCCGTATTTTACTTCCCCTTACCCGGGACAGTACACGGGGGCTTGCTCAGTTGGGGGCAAAGATCAAGAAATTTCAGGCCCGGCTTATCTGGCGTCTGCCGCCGATTATTGCCGAGGCAGACCTGGACTGGTACAGGGACCGGATTCAGCAGCTGCTTGCTTCCGGTTATAGTCGTTTTGAACTCGGCCATTGCAGTCAGTACGGGCTGTTTGAGTCCGGTCGGAAAAAAGAGCGGGCCCGGCAGCCTGAACTGTACGGAAACTATACCCTTAATATTTTAAGTTCTGCAGCGTTACATGCTGCCGGCCATCTGGGCTGCAGGGGGGTGTTGTTCTCCCTTGAAAGCGAAAGCGAAAATTTTGCAGCAGCGGCAGCCCATTTCAGGGGACGGGGACGGCGGGGTGCAAAGAGCAGCCGGAAGATGCAGGTAGGACTTTATGTCTACGGCAGGCCGCCGTTGTTCACGGCCCGGCTGGACAGTGAACAGTATGACTATCGGCAGCCCTTTGTCAGTCCCATGCAGGAGCAGTTCACTCTGGAGCATGGAAACGGGCTTACCCTGGCCCGCTCAACGCTGCCGTTTTCTCTGCTCAAATGGCAGCAGGAATTTGCCTCCATGGGGGTGGATTATCTGCTGCTTGATCTCTCGGGCGCTCCGATCCGGAAAGAGGCGGCAACAGCGGGTACGCTCCTTGCCGGGCACGCCAGGCAGCATCTGCCGGTACTGTCGGGTAATTTCAAGGGTACCCTGGTGTAGGTGCTGCCTGGGGCGGGAGTAGGGCTTGACAAAGCAGGGGCCGTTGGCTACTACTTTCCGGTAACGCTTACATTCCGAGGTGTTATCACGTCAAGAGGTAACTTCTCAATAATTGGTGACAAGTTACTGTATTTTGATTCCGGCTAACAACCTGCTTAAATGACGGAGTTGCAGGCAATTCAGATCGTCATCCCCGAATGTAGTTATCGGGGATCCAGGCTCCCGGTAATACCCCTGTATATCTGGGGACTTGAGCGCGTGCAGCAGAGTATTCCTGAAACGCTTACGCTGAGGCAAGCCGGGCAGGACGACGGCCCACCCGGCTGACATTCTTTATCAACGCGTAATCTGCGCACTCATCTCAGCTGCGTACTGATCGGCATTGAGCCCAACAAGCAGGTGGAGCAACGTGTCATCCATACGAACAACCGCTCCAATGCCCTCTGCCAGTAAGGCACCCTCATCAATTTGCCCACTGTCTTTTATCTGCAGACGCATACGGGTCTGGGCACAGGCTTCGACAGTGGAGATGTTTGCCGTTCCCCCTAAGGCGGACAGCCAGCTCGCAACCTTTTGCGGTGCATTGGGATCACGCAGTTTGGGCCTGGCCTTTTCCTCTTTAAATTCCACCTGGGTCCC
>WFRY01000158.1 GCA_015486315.1 Desulfobulbaceae bacterium | reverse complement strand
TCAGTATCTCATTTACAGTCTGCCCCTTGTCCATATTTTTGCTCTGTTGAAGAAAAAATGCAGTCATGGTTCCTTCTCCTTTGCCGGAAGATGCTCTCGACTGCTTCGCTGGTGCGGCATTAATATATATTATGTTTATTTATTTCAGGGTGCTGTCTGCTCTCTTGCCTTTTTCTTTGTTAAATATCTGGTGCCTTTTTTCCACCCGGCAATCCTGTATGTCCTTATACTCGGTTTTAACATTCTGCTCTCACTTACTGTCTCCTATCTCTATGTCAAGGTTAAGAATGTTGGAGCATCTGTGTGGATTTCGAGATTCAGGCCTGAAGGAAATAATTGAGCGGTATGTATGTGGTTGATTAAACAGCGGAGGGCGGCAAAAAATATTTTGTTTTGTTTCAAAAATATGATTAACATTCCCGTTGATTAATGGTAACGAACTGGTAAGGTTATATATTTGATTTTCAATATTCCAACATGGTTGTTGATGTTGTGCATGAGGTGAACGTGATGAAATGGATGGCGGGAAAATTCTTTTTTCTTTTTCTTTTTTTAAGTGTGGTCATCAGCAGTGGTTCAATGGCCGAAAGCAGTACTGTGCCGCCTTCATCAGGAAGGGATGCCGATGTAGTCTGGATAGAGTCCGACGGTATCAGGCATGAGGTTTTTTTCTCTACTCTGCAGGATGGGAAATGGTCATCGCCGTATCAGGTGACGGATGACTCTTTTGATAATCTTCACCCTGTTATCGATCGTGATAAACAGGGAAAACGATGGCTGTTCTGGACGGCTTCAGATGATGGCAGATTATCACTTCATTATGCAACGTTGAGCGATTCAGAATGGTCTGATATACAGGATGTCCCGGTGGAGTTGAATTCGAGTATTGCCCCATCTATTGTTGTTGATCGGAAGGGTGTGCTCTGGCTTGTGTGGGCCGGAAACACCGGAGGTGTGGATGATATTTACTGGACTACTTTGCAGAAGGGAAAATGGAGCAAAGCCCGGACCTTGAATAAAAAAGATGAGGTACCCGATATTCTGCCTGAAATCTCTCTGTCCGAAAATGGAACAATCCATGTCATATGGAAAAAATATATTGATGGCAGGTATCAGGATATTCAGAGTACCTGGGATGGAAAAAAATGGAGTGCTCCCGGCATAGTTGAGGGGGAGGACATGGCTGATCAGGAAGTATTGCAGAACGAAAATGAAATAGTCCTGCCCGGTTTCATCAAGGATGATGACAGGGCATTTGTGAGAATGTATTAAGGTTGCAGATCATCATAACGTGCTATGCATTATTAACTTATTCAGAACAGGAAGATCGGTATGGTTTGCCTACGGAAGCTGTTTGCTCTTGTCACAGGAGTTATCTGTTTATTCTGCTGTAATTTTTCTTCTGCCTGGGCGGTGGAAAACGTCGTTACCTTTGGCGATTCAATAACCCATGGGTTTGGGTCCGTTCCCTATGCAGAACATTTACAGGGGTTGATAGACGGCGCCGGAGGAGGAGTAGTCGTAAGCGTTCTGAATTACGGCAAGGATGGGGAGGATACTGTTGAGGGGCTGGCCAGAATAGGAGGAGTTATACGTGATACTGCTCCCCGCTTTATTCTGATTATGGAAGGGGCAAACGATGTTATAGATGGTATCTCATCGGATACAACGGCCTGGAATATCGGTGCTATGATTAATAAGGCCGTTGGAGCCGGGGTCGTTCCGGTAACCTCCACCATCACCCCGAATACCAAGGGAGGCGATCATCCCCAGATACCGGATCGATACAATCCCGAAATCGTCAGCAAGATTGCAGCGAGCGGCACCGCCCAGGTTGATTGCTATGCAGCTGTTTATCCGGACTGGTCAGGGCTCAGTTATGATGGTCTTCATCCCAATAATGATGGAGCAGGAGTACTTGCCCAGACATTTTTTGCTGCTCTTCCCTATGGCGGTGGTGGCGCAGCTGCCGGCGGCGGAGGTGGCGGTGGAGGAGGTGGCTGTTTTATAGCAACAGCCGCCTTTGGTTCCCTGCTGGAACCCCATGTAATCCTTCTGCAGCAGTTTCGTGACAGTTTTCTTCTGACAAATCTTCCCGGACGGATTTTCGTGCAACTCTACTACCGCTATTCCCCGCCCATGGCAGATTTTATTGCAGAGCATGCTGTTCTGCGAGCTCTTGTCAGGGGAGCGCTCTACCCGTTGATTGGCCTGTCATATCTCTGCCTCACCGGCAGCTGGTTTGTCATTATGCTGCCGGCGGCTGTACTCTTTATTCTGTTATGTATTTCTCTCTCTTATTTCAGGAGCAGACGGATAACATTTTAACCTGATTTGTCAGGTTTATGGTAAGCGCTTCATTAACTCCACTTTTGACTTGATAACACCTCGAAATGTAAGCATTTCGGCAGGGGGTTCATGGAGCGCTTACGGTTTATGTATGGTAACTATTCAGGTGGGTGCAGAAAACTTGCAAAACCACCGTCCTGTAACTGTTCAGGAGGGCCTTAGATTGGTTCATTTAAGACTGTGAAGCGTACTTGTGCTACTCAAGCAGGCTTAAATGGGCGAAGATAAGGTGCTCCTGAATAGTTACTATGTATGGAACAAACCGGCTGAATATGGCCGGTTTTTTTGTCTGCTGGTAACTACTTACAATTACGATGGGTTGCAGAGCCTTATCACGTACCCTGTGAGCAGTTACGTCTACTGAACAGTCTGCCTTCCATCGTCTTACAACCGGATACAAAGGGAAGTTTTGTTTAAACGCCAATGCCTGTTAATTCTGCTTGCTGTTTTTACCGGTCTGTTCACCTTTAGTGTCAGTCAGATTGTTTTTCGCAATGCCGCTGTTACCACGGACGAACATGCCTATGTCATGCAGGCATATACATTCAGTGAAGGTAGAATATCCCGTCCTCTGCCGCCTGCGTCCGAGTTTTTCATCCATGAAATGATGATAATGGACCGGGATGTCGGCTGGCTTTCAAGGTATCCGCCAGGGCATGCCATCTGGTTGATCCCCGGTGTACTGCTGGGGCAGCCGCGAATCATGGTGTCCGTCGCCGCAGCTCTGTCGGTATTTATTTTCGGCAATATTGGTTTTCTTCTTCAGTTGTCCCCCGCTCTGCTTCCCCTGCTGCTGTTGCTGTCACCATTTTTTGTTTTTATGAACGGAACCCTGCTCAGTCATACCTCCGGGTTGCCTGCTGTCGCTTTGCTGCTGTTTGCCTATATTTACTGGAAGGAGAAAGATAAACCCCTGTTTGCCCTGGTCGCCGGTCTTGCCTGGTCTGCCCTGTTTATCAACAGGACCTTTACCGGCCTGCTCATTGCCATTCCCTTTGCCCTGGATGCTGTATGGGATCTGTTCAGAAATCGGAACGGTCGTGTTCTGTGGGCAACCTGCCTGTTTGCTGCTTCCTCCTCGGTCGGGGTTCTTGCCTATCTGATGTATAATAATCTTGCAGTCGGCGACCCCCTCCTGCCCCCGTACCTTTACTATGAACCATCGGATAATCTTGGTTTCGGGCCCAGGCATCTTCATCTTTTTGTCCATACGTTTTCGCTGGGAATTACATATCTGCAGGAAAACATCGCCCTGCTCGACAGGTGGCTGTTTGGATTTCGCGGTTCTCTGCTGCTGGCGGTGGTGTTTGCGCTCTGGGGGTGGCATAGGCGCTGGAGTCTGCTCTGTCTGTTAACGGTATTTTCCGTAATGACCGGATATATTTTTTTCTGGTTCAAGGGGATACCCCATGTAGGACCGGTGTACTATTTTGAACTCCTGCCGTTTATTCTTCTTGCCGCCGGCTTCGGGGTGGAGAAAGTACTGACACTTTTTTCTTCGCTTTCTCCGTCCAGAAAGGTTGTCACTGTTGCCGGTATGCTTGTCGCAGCCTTTCTGAGTCTTAGTTTCATGTGGCGGCAAGGTCTTCACCTGCGAACGTTTCAGGCCATTATTGGTCAGTTTCAAGCTGTGGTTTCTACTCCACCGGAGAACAGCCTTATCCTGGTTGATGGATTTTCGGGAATGAATTCCGTTTACAAAGGCACCTCGTATAATCCCGAAGGATTGACCGGTAATCCCCTGATGGTTGCCGCCGGAAAGCAGCAGCCTCGCGTTATCCTGGATCTTTTTCCTGATCGGCATGCCTATCATTTGTATCGTAAAGGAGATAAGCTGATTCTGGATCCTTATACCAATACCGACCCGATAGTTCAGAAATTTACCATCATTGGAACAGGAGCAACTACTGGAACAAATGAAAAAAAATCCGATGGTACGGATATCCGTGCCGCACATGAGGGGAGTGATAAGCCGGGGTGGCTTGTCCTGGGTGATAAACGGTTGGTGGTGCCGGGAAGATACCGGCTGACTATGGATGTGAGGGTGAGTAAAAATACAGACCGTAATCCGGCTGTTTTAGAGATTCTCGCAGGCGATGATTCCGTCATTATTTTCAGAGCAACCTTTGCTGAACAAGGTGATTTTCTGCCCTATACCGCAGAGTTTGCGGTCAAAAATATAGAGAATATTGAGCTGCGTATTTATTATGGAGGTGAGGGGGACATTTCTTTTGGTGATATAGAGATCAGTGAAATGTCGAAGTGATATGTTTTTCCGGGCAGCTGTTTGTTGTTTGTTTTCCGGCAGAAGTTAAGTATATATTGGCGATGTGAATGTTTTTCCGATATAAACTCTGTCGGAAGATGGTCAGGTGTACATGGGCAGTAAACCGGTCTCTTCGAGATCGGTTTTTCTTTTATCGATAAAACGGGTAATTATGTGCGGTATATGCGGTTTTAACTGGAACGACCAGTCGTTGATTCGATCCATGGCCGACTCAATAAGGCATAGAGGGCCGGATCAGAAGGGCAGTTTTTGTTGCGATGAGATGTCTCTTGGTTTTCGCCGGCTGTCTATTATTGACTTGTCGGAGAACGGCCGGCAGCCGATGTTTAACGAAGACAAAACGGTTTGTCTGGTCTTTAACGGCGAGATATATAACTTTCAGCAACTACGGGAAGAGCTTGAGGGCAAGGGGCATGTTTTCAGGAGCAGGGCGGATTCCGAAGTTATTATTCACGCCTATGAAGAGTGGGGGATAGACTCCATCAATCGTTTGCGGGGTATGTTTGCCTATGGTCTGTATGATCTGAACCGGAAAAGACTGCTCCTGGTCCGGGATCGGATCGGTATCAAACCCCTGTATTACACCTATAAAAACGGTCGACTGCTCTTTGCCTCCGAAATCAAGGCCATTCTTGAAGACCCGCAGGTGGAACGTCGGGTGAACTTTCAGGCAATGTACGATTACTTAGGTTTTGAATTCGTGCCTGCGCCTGAGACCATGTTTGCCGATATTTACAAGATCCCGGCCGGTCATTATCTCCTCTTTGAAAATCAGGAGATCCATCAGGAACAGTACTGGGACCTGAAATTTCATCCCGGAGAAAATAAACTTACCTTTAATGAGGCTGTTGAAAAGATGCGGGAGCATCTTGATATTGCGGTTCAGAGTCATCTGGTAAGTGATGTCCCGCTGGGTGTCTTTCTCTCGGGTGGCCTTGATTCAAGCTGTATAGTCGCATTGATGCGCAAACACCTCACCGGATCGTTTAAGACCTTTACCATCGGCTATGAGGATAAATCGTTCAGTGAACTTGATTATGCGCAGATAGTGGCGGATTATTGCGAAACCGACCATCAGGTACTGATGCTTGACACCCTCAAACCCGAGTATGTGGAAAAAACGCTCTGGCATCTTGATGAACCGATGACGGATCTGTCAACGGTCCCCCTGTACCTGCTCTGTAAGCAGGCCAGGGAGCATGTCACGGTCTGCCTGTCGGGAGAAGGGGCGGATGAGAGTTTTGCCGGCTATGATCGTTTCAAGGCCAGTCGTCTGGCGACCTGGTTTAACCTGATGCCCGGTCCTCTGCGCAGGCAGGTGGTCGGTCGTTTTATGGATTTGCTGCCGGATCAGCCCCAGAAAAAAGGGGCGGTTAATATGCTTAAGCGATTTGTCGAAGGAGCAAATCTGGATCCGGCGGGACAGCATCTGCGCTGGCAGTATTTTCTCAATTCAGTTTTGGAGGAAAATCTGCTCAACAGTTCATTTCGCAGTCAGCTCAATATGGATCCTTTTCGCCGGGTACGGGAATACAGTGAGCGCTGTGACGCAGGTGGTGACCGGGTCAACCGGGAGATTTATCTCGATATGCGTTTTATGATGACGGATTCCGTCCTGATGAAGGTTGATCGTATGTCCATGGCCAGTTCCCTTGAGATTCGTGTTCCCCTGCTTGATCATGTACTGGTCGAGTTCATGGCCTCCCTGCCCGGTGACTGGAAGCTCAAGGGAATGACCACGAAATATATTTTCCGGGCCGCCCTGGAAGGGTTGCTGCCCGATACAATCGTTCATCGAGGCAAGCAGGGGTACAGCCTGCCGGTCAAGCAGCTGCTTCGTGGTGATCTGAAATCGTACATGGTCGAATTGCTCAACGATTCCCGGTTGATTCGTGAAAATATGGATTCAGCCTACATCAACCGTCTCATTGAAGAGCATTGCGCCATGAAGCATAACCATAATCATGTCCTCTGGGCTTTGATCAATATTGCCATCTGGCATAATCGTTTTTTTCAATAACCGGTTCGGCTGCAGAGGTTTTCAGAAACAGATATGGAAAAAACACATCAGGCAGTAACAGGCAGGGGATCACCTCTTGCCAGGTATCAGGATGTCATGTTAGGCAACCGTTCCCTGCTTTCTTTTTTGTATTTTGAGTGGTGTCAACTGCTTGGGCCGTTTCCCGGTGCCATGGGCATGATGCTCAGAAAAATTTTCTGGCCAGGCCTGTTTGGAAGCTGCGGCAAGGGCTGTATGTTCGCATCCGGGGTTGTGCTGCGTCAGCCGGCAAGGATTCGCCTGGGAAAATCAGTGATTATCAGCGAGGGGTGTGTGCTCGATGGACGACATGGTACGGCAGGCACCAGTATTTCACTGGGCGATAATGTTATCCTCTCCAATAATGTGATGTTATCCTGTAAAAACGGTACCATTCAAATCGGTGATAATGTCGGCTTAAATGCCCAGACCATTGTCCAGTCCACCAATGACTGCCCCGTGCAGATCGGTAATGACTGTGTTATCGGCCAGCGCTGCTTTATTATCGGTGGGGGCAGTTATCATCTTGAGCGCAGAGACATCCCGATTCGTAAGCAGGGTATTCGGGCCGATGGTGGCGTACATCTTGAGGAAGATGTCTGGCTTGGCGGCAATGTCAGCGTTCTCGGCGGTGTGCGAATGGGCCGCGGCAGCGTCGCCGGAGCAGGAGCCGTACTGACAAGACCGGTTGCCGAGTATACGGTTTCCCTGGGAGTTCCTGCTGCAGTAGTCCGGACAAGGAAGGCATGAACCTGAAAAAGATGCTGCTGATTGCAGCCAAACTGCTTGTCAGCGGTGGTCTGCTGTTTTTACTGTACAGAAAGATACCGCTCCATGATCTGCAGGAATTGCTGGGCTCAGTTGATTACCGCTATCTCGTGCCCATCGGAGGGCTGTTGTTTTTCAACACGGTTCTCAGCGCCTGGAAATGGCGGCTCCTTCTCCTTGCTGATGGTGTGGATATCCCATTGCCCACCTTGACGGTTACCTACCTGATCGGCAGCTTTTACAATCTGTTTCTGCCCTCAAGCATCGGTGGTGATTCATATCGGATTTTTGATATAGCCAAAAAGAGCAGTGATGGTGTCCGGGCCGCAGCTTCGGTGTTTGCCGATCGATTTTCCGGGTTTCTCGCCCTGGTTATCCTGAGTCTTGTTTCATCGATTCTTGTCGCTCTTGAGTTCAGGAATCTAATGTTTTTTGTCGGGCCGCTGCTGATTTTGTTGGTACTGCTGGCCGTATTGACAGCCCTGGTCAAACAGAAACCCATTCGTTATTTTCTGGCCGTTACCCGGCTCGACAGATTTCAGGTAGTTACCCGTCTGGTGGAGAAGTTTTTTCTTTCCTTTCAGTGTTACGGTGCAGACCGGAGATTGCTGCGCCAGGTGATGGTCATTTCCTTTGCCTTCCAGTTGTCGGTAATCTGTATTGTCTACCTGTTGTCCCTGGCCCTGCACGCCTCGGTCTCTTTTTTCTATTTCAGTGCCTTTGTTCCGCTTATCACGCTTCTTGAGGCTTTGCCCATCTCTATTTACGGTCTTGGCCTGCGCGATGTCGGTTATGTGTTTTTCTTCGGCTGGGCCGGTATGACCAATCTGGAGACCAGGTCGCTGGCCCTGCTCTTTTTAGGCGTGACCGTCGGTTATTCCCTGGTGGGCGGCATTGTCTATCTTTTCCGAATTTTTTCAGCGGATCCGATTCATCCCGAAAAAGCTGAATCCCCCTGAGAGCAAAGTAGGACTTTTATGATAAATCGCAGGTACTTCATTAATATTATTGTCTCCATCGGCATCTCTCTGCTCCTGCTGGGGCTGCTGATCAGCGGGGTGAACGGTTCAACAGATGCTGCGCTCAGGCCCAAGCTGTTGTCCATATTGACCCAAACTTCTCTGGGGTTTATCGGGCTGTATGTGGTGACAAGCTTTATCCAGACTTTTTTTCGAGCCCTGCGTTACGGCGTTATCCTGAACACTTCAGGTGAGTCTGTTCCCGGAAAGTTTCACCTGTTCCTCATTGCCATGAGTCGCAATATGTTTGTTGATATGCTTCCGGCCAGATTGGGGGAACTCAGCTATATCGGTATGCTTAATCGCGGCTTTAAGGTCGGTGCCGATGCCTGTCTGTCCTCACTTGTGATTTCCTTTGTCTTTGATCTCATCGCCCTGGCCCTGCTCATCCTCGTGCTCATCGGCTACCAGGTGCTGTTTGCGGATCTGCAACCATGGATTATCGGCACCTTTGTGATGGTCATGGTGCTCAGTGCCGGTATGCTGGTGTTTCTCTACCCCTTTCTGCAGTGGTTGACGACACGGCTTGCAGCGTTGCAGATCAGTCATAAGGGATTGATGGGAAAGCTTATGAGATTACTTGAAAGTACGGTAGATTCCCTGCAGCAGGCCAGGCAGGGTAAGATTGTCGGTAAGGTCCTTGCCCTGTCCATCGGGGTGAGAATTTTTAAATACCTGGGCCTGTACCTTATTTTTCTCGGTGTAGTCCTGCCGTCTTTTCCTGATATTGAAAGGGAGCTGTCATCCGTACTCATCGCCCTGGTCAGTGCAGAGGCGAGCGCCGGCATGCCGGTTCCATCCTTTATGAGCTTCGGCACCTATGAGGCCGGCGGGGCCTTTGCCCTTATTGCCCTGGGAGCCGGTAAAGCCATCTCCGTTATTGTGATGCTGGCCCTCCATATCTGGAGTCAGATTATCGATTACGGGCTTGGCATAGGCGCGACAATCTTTTTTATCTTCATTGTTTCCCGCAGATCGGATGCCTCCACCGGGAAGACCTCCGGCCGGGGTAAACTCTGGTTTCTTGTTGCCGCGTTACTGCTCTGTGCAGGACTGGTCTTTTTTGCCTTTGAGCTGCGCAGTGTAAAGAAGATGGGATCATTCAAACCTCCGAAACCGGGGCAGCCTGTTCTTGCTGCAGGCATGCAGCGACCGCCTGATCCCCTTCTTGCCGGACTTAACGGCTTTGTCATCTGGAGCAGCAATCGGTTTGGTAACCATGACCTGGTGATGCTGACGCTGCCGGATCAGCAGTTGAGCCGGTTGACAACTGATCCCCATACCGAGTATTTTCCAAGGATCTCTCCGGACGGCAGCAAGGTGGTATTTTGTCGTTCCCGGGAACCCTGGGTCTCGCAGAGAAATTATTTTGCCTGGGATGTGTACCTGCTTGATCTGCCCACCGGCGAGATCAAGCTGCTGGCTGAAAACGGTAATGTTCCCACCTGGTCCAGGGATGGAAAAACAGTATATTTTCAGCGCCGGGGGAATCAGTTTATTGCCCATACCCTTGCCGACGGCAAGGAGAGGGTGCTTTTTGAAACAGGAAAAAATCTGCCCCTTGCTGCCTCTGTTCTGCTTGAAACACCGGCCTGGAACGAAGACCGGCAGGCACTTGCGGTAACACTGCGGGGGGGCAGGCGTGGAACCGCTGTAATTGATGCCGGCGCTGTCCGGCCGGTTGGGGACGGTTGTGAGTTGAACTGGTCTCCGGACGGTTCTTTTCTCTACTATGTAGATCATGGCGGCCGGGGAGAGAATGCCTTTTACCAGGTAAACCCGGAGGATCTGTCACGGCAGCTCTGGTATGATGCCCCCGGCGAGTACAGTCATGAATACTTTCCCAAGCTGGCGAATACCGGAAAGGTACTGGTCTTCGGGGCAAGCAGTGGCGGTCATGAACATGACCAGGCCGATTACGAGATTTTTCTCTGGCCGGTAGGTACGCCAATGGAGAACACGGCCCGGCTGAGTTTTCATACCGGTAATGATAACTGGCCGGATATCTATCTATATTGACCGGCCGGCATACAATGGTTTTGTCGTAACTGGTCACAGGATTTGTAACTATTTGTTTTCATCTACCGTAAAACCTGTAAGTGATCAGGGGGGCCGTAGATTCGTGCAGGCGTGACTGGCCGCTATAACAGCGAAGCGGTGTCACCCTCTATGCGGCCAGTCACGACCGTGCGAAGATGCGGTGCCCATGATCACTTACGTTTTGTCGAGTACAACAGTTGAGGAAGCGTTTCAGGAACGCTTATCTTCCGAGGTGTTATCAGATCAAGAGTGGAGTTTGTGTCTGTCTGTAAATGAGAATTTTTGTTCGAGTTCAAAGAGCACGGAAAGGTAAAAAGCGCATCATATCAGGTATATGTGAGCATTTTAATTTTTTCACAGCAACGCAGAAATCGGGCAGGGTGAGCGAGCTCACGATATCCCGAAAGGCCATTTATGGACAGGCAGTAGTTAACAAAGCGCTTACACAGTTGAGAGTTTTAATTCAGGGAGTTGAATGTGAAATTATCGGTCGTTATTCCTATCTATAATGAAGAGGAAAACATTAATCTGCTCTATGAAGAGTTGAAAGAGGTGCTTGAGACCCTTGAGCATGAGTATGAAATTATCTTCATTGATGACGGCTCCAAAGACAACAGTCTTGAGTTGCTGACAAAAATCCAGCTGCAGGACAGTAGCGTCGTTGTGGTCTCTTTTCGGCGAAATTTCGGCCAGACTGCGGCCATGTCGGCCGGTTTTGACTATGCAACCGGTGATGTGATCGTCACCATGGACGGGGATATGCAGAATGATCCCCATGATATTCCCAAGTTTCTGGCCAAGATGGATGAAGGGTATGACCTGGTCAGCGGCTGGCGTTTCAAGCGTCAGGATCCTTTTCTCAACCGTCGTCTGCCATCCATGATAGCCAATAAGATCATCTCAGTTGTTACCGGGGTGCATCTCCATGATTATGGCTGCACGCTCAAAACATTTAGAAAGGAAATCACCGAGGGTATTCACCTGTACGGCGAAATGCACCGCTTTATACCTGCCATTGCCAGCGGAGTCGGCGGAGAGATTGCCGAGGTCAAGGTCAACCATCGCCCGCGACGATTTGGTACCTCAAAATATGGTATTTCGCGAACCATTCGAGTGGTCCTGGACCTGATGACCGTAAAGTTTATGCTCAGCTATGCCACAAGGCCTATTCAGGTCTTTGGTCTGCTTGGGGTTATCAGCGGCGGGATCGGTTTTTCCATTGCCCTGGTTTTGACCATTGAACGGCAGTTCTTCGGTATGCCGCTGGCAAACCGGCCCCTGCTCCTGCTGGCGGTCCTGCTGATCTTTATGGGGATGCAGTTTATATCCATGGGCCTGCTGGGTGAACTGCAGGCAAGAACGTATCATGAATCCCAGGAAAAGCCGATTTATGTGGTGCGCAAGGTCTTGAAGTCCGGCGAGGATGAGGAGAAAGACAGCCCAAGCTGATGGTCGACCAGCACGCAACAGTTCATGTCGTTATCCCAAATTATAACGGGAAACGATTTCTTGCCGCCTGTCTGGCATCACTTGCGGAGCAGAGCTGCTCCTCTTTTGCAGTGACAGTTGTCGACAATGGCTCCAGCGACGGCTCTCTTGAGTATCTTCAGGCAACTCATCCGGGAGTTCGCTGTCTCTCCCTGGCTGAAAACAGGGGATTCAGTGCGGCTGTTAATGCCGGCATTCTTGCGGGATCAGCACCATACGTCTTTCTGCTCAATAATGATACCGAACTCCCTCCGGATTGTCTGGATCAGTTGGTGCAGGCAGCCGATAAACAGCAGGAGTTTGATTTTTTTGCCCCTAAAATGGTCGGTTTTGCTGATCGTAGTGTCCTGGATGGTGCCGGAGACGGTTATCTGCGTGGCGGTGCAGGCTACCGGCTTGGAACCATGGAAAGGGACAGCGCACTCTATAATCGTCCAAGACCTGTATTTGGTGCCTGTGCAGGAGCGGTACTGTACCGAAGAGACGTCTTTGACCGGGTCGGCCTTTTTGATGAAGATTTTTTTGCCTATCTTGAAGATGTTGACCTGAACCTGCGGATGAGCCGGGCCGGTCTGCGCGGGTACTATGTACCGGCATCCGTTGTATATCACATCGGCAGCGCCACCACCGGCTCGAAAATTAATGCCTTTACGGTCAGGCTTTCCACCAGAAACTCTTTCTGGGTCCTCTTGAAAAACTATCACTGGTCGCTGTTTATCCGTTTTTTCCCCGTTATCTGTATCTACCAGTGCTGCTGGCTGGTGTTTGCAGTCAAAAAAGGTCAGTTTTTCCCCTATTGCAAAGGGGTAGGAGAGATGTTGAGCCAATTTCGCTCCATGCGGCGCAAATATTACAGGCAGCAGGGGATTGATCAGCTCTCTACTGCTGCATTTGCCGGTTGTCTGAAAGAGGCGGAACGGGATGTGCTGGCATCAATTATCCATAGGCGCAGTGAACAGGGCAGGGGGAGCCGGCTGCTGCGTCTCTATGGTATGCTTTTTCTTTAAGGCACGTTGTGGAATTAACAAGAAATGTTGCCGTCATTATTGTCACCCACAATGCAGAATCCGTGTTGCCGCATTGTCTTGCATCGCTCAGGGCCCAGACGCTCCAGCCTGCATCTGTTGTGCTTGTTGATTCCGGTTCAGATAACACCGATTATTTAGAGTCATATGGTGAGCAGGGGCCAATCCATGTGCTGTTTGAGGAAAATATAGGTTTCAGCCGGGCGAATAACTGTGGCTATGCATCCCTGCAATCGTCTGTTGATTTTGTTCTCTTTCTCAATCCTGATGCCTTTCCTGAGCCTGAAAGTATTGAACGGGCAATCGATTATCTGCTTGTACATGATGATGTCGGCTGTGTTGGCGGCAGGCTGCGAGGATTTGATCAGATCAGGCAGCAGCCGACGGGTCTGCTTGATTCCACAGGGGTATTCAGGAAGTGGTATGGCTGCTGGTACGACAGGGGCCAGGGAAAACCCGATGATAGCCGGTATAATCGTCCGGAAGATGTTCCAGCGGTGTGCGGGGCCTTTCTGGCGTGCAGGAAAACGATGCTTGATCAGGTCGGCGCGGCTGCGGGCGTTGTGTTTGACCCTGATTTTTTTCTGTACAAGGAAGACATAGAACTCTGCCTGCGGATACGACAATGTAAGTGGAGAATAGTCTATCTGCCGGATGTGCATGTCTACCACTGCCGCGGCTGGGGCAATCGTCGCCGGATTCCCTATCAGCAACGCCTGGTTGCCGCCGGGAGCGAGCTGCTGCTGTACCGGAAACATCCCTCGATATACATGGTGTGGGCTCTGGCCAAGTATGGGCTGGTGCGCTGGTTGCGGCTATGAGTAGTACCATGAATAATCAAGCGGCTGTTTCCGTCATTATCCCGACCTGGAACGGGGAACAATGGCTTGAGCAACTGCTTGCCATGCTGGAGCGGCAAACCATTGTTCCCCTTGAAATTCTGGTCGTTGATTCCGGTTCCAGTGATGCAACCTGTGCCATTGCCCGTCACCATAATGTCCGGCTGGTAACAATAGCACAGCAGGATTTTGATCATGGCGGCACCCGTACCATGGCGGCAAGGCTTGCTGTTGGAGAAATTCTGATCTATATGACCCAGGATGCTGTTCCGGCTTCCAGGGATGCTCTTGAACTTCTTATTGAACCGTTTTCGCAGAACGAACACATTGCAGCAACCTATGGCAGACAGCTTGCCAACAGTGATGCAACCTTGTTCAGTAAGCATTTACGGCTGTTTAATTATCCGGAAGCCCCGGAGGTCCGCTGCTGGGCTGATCGTGCGGTCTTTGGTTTTAAGACTATTTTTATTTCCAATTCATTTGCCGCATATCGACGGGACCTCCTTGCAGCCCATGGTTATTTTGCCGGAAAACTCCTTTTTGGTGAAGATACCTTGACAGTGGCAAAGTTGCTGGAAAATGGCTATTGTGTAGCTTACGTAAGTAAGGCCTGTGTGTATCATTCGCATAACTATTCGATATGGCAGGATTTTAAACGATATTTCGACGTGGGGGCTTTTCATAGCCACCAGGCGGTACAGTTGGAAAAATTCGGTGGGCCGGGTGGGGCAGGCAGGAAATATGTCTGTTCCGAACTCTCCATGCTGGCTGCGGAGAAGAAATATCTATTACTGCCGGAGAGTGTACTGCGCAACGGCTGTAAATTCATTGCCTATACTCTCGGTAAACACTATACAAAAATCCCCCGTTGCTGGGCAGAGCGTTTGAGTATGAACCGCAACTGGTGGTCTTCACAACCAGATAAATAATGTCTCCCGTGTTATCCTGGAATCTGCGTGAGCGCAGTTCCGTCATCTACAGGCTTCTCCATATTCTGGACTGTTCCCTGGTCTGTGCTTTTCTCTGGATTCTCGTCTACTGGTACGAGGTACCATGGAGTCGGTATTATACCTGGCTTGAGGTTGTAGTCTTTGTTGTTGCATTCATAAGTTTTCAATACTTCCAACTCTACCGTTCCTGGAGAGGATGGAAATTTTATCGAGAATTTATTGTCATTGTGCAGGCCTGGGGAACAGTGGTCGGTTTTCTTCTCTTTTACTTTTTTATTTTTAAAATTTCAGAGGGCTACTCCAGGGCTGTTTTTATTCTCTGGTCACTGGCGACTCCTGTTGTCATTTTCTGTTCCCATCTCATTGTTCGTAAGCTGCTGCGTTATTATCGATCCCAGGGTAAAAATATCCGGCATGCCGTTATTGTAGGTGCCGGCGATCTTGGTATCAGAATGGCCCGGCAGATGGAAGAGATCCCCTGGGCCGGTATTGAAGTGGTCGGTTTTTTTGATGACAAGCTTAAATCCAGGGAAGATCTTGCTGAAATTGATAAGCCGATGCTCGGCAGGATCAATGAAGTTCGGGATTATCTGAAGGTCAATGATATTGACTATGCCTATATTGCCCTGCCCATGCGTGCGGAACGGAAAATTTTTCGAATTTTAGAGGAATGCCGGGATCTTGGCGCCCAGATATACCTGGTTCCCGACCTGTATATTTTTGGCCTCCATCATGCTGAAATTCAATCTCTTGGAGACATGCTGGTCTTGAATTTTAATCCGGATTCCGGTTGGAAACGGACCTTTGATGTTATTTTTTCAAGCATTGTTCTTGTGTTGACGGCACCGCTTATGCTGCTCATTATGGTGGCCATTAAACTGGACAGCCGGGGACCGGTATTTTATAAGCATAGGCGGATCATGGCCACCGGCAGGGAATTTGAGTGTCTGAAATTCAGGACCATGGCAGTTGATGCGGATCAGCAGCTTGCAGAAATACTGGAAGCTGATCAGGAGCTTGCCGAGGAGTGGAAGAAAAATTTCAAGTTGAAAAAAGATCCACGTATCACCCGGGTGGGCCGTTTCCTCAGGCGCACCAGCCTTGACGAGTTTCCTCAGTTTTACAACGTATTAAAGGGAGAGATGAGTGTGGTCGGAGCACGGCCCATAGTCGGCAGGGAACTGGCGGAATATTACAAGGGAAACGGCGAGCAGAGTGCAGGCCGTTATGTTTCCATGAAACCCGGTATCACCGGTCCATGGCAGGTAACCAGGCGAAACGACATTGATGATTACCGCGAACGAGTGGAGCTTGATGACTGGTATGTACTCAACTACTCACTATGGTATGATATTACAGTTATTTTCAAAACCATCCGCTGTATGTTTTCAGGTAAGGGCGCGTATTGATGAGCTCATTGATTCAGCGGTGACCGTTCGAAGGTATCAGCTGCCTGATTGATCCTGCCATAATGTATCCGACAGTTCCAGGGCATGACTGATCTTGATAAATTTTTTCAGGAGTTGCAGATCCTGACGGTACTGTTTTGAATTTTTTTCATTATGAATTTTTTTCCCGTCAATGATGAAGATATCCGGTTCAATGACTGTGACTCCAAGGTGGGCGGATCGTTTATTCTGAGAAAAAATTGAGTGGCCGAGAAATGGATTGGGCTGGTTTTTCACGCCCAGATAATGCAGCAGGGTGGGCGTGAAATCAAGTGATGTGCTGTTTTCGGCATCAAAATGTGCAGGCAGTTCTCTTTGCGGGTCGTGAAGAATAAAAGGAATTCTATCCACGAAAATTCTCTGGTAATTCGGGTCATCAATTTGGGCAACAAACGGTTGGGTCGGATAATGGCAGTGGTCCGTGGTGAAAATAATAATGGTATTTTCCGCGTAGGGTGAATTTTGGAAATAAGACCAGAACATGCCGAAAGCCGCATCAAGATTATGGATGGTGTTTAATGAAGGATTCCAGCCGTCAGCAAAATGTGCTTCATCATCAGTAGAATTAACCCATGAATGGGTCCCATAGTTGTAAAGTCCTATAAAAAAAGGTTTCCGGCCTCCTTTGCCTGTCGGTTCAGCCTTCAGTAATCCTATTAAGCTTTGATAGAGTTGCGTATCGCTAAGAGCATCTCCCTGGCCCGGCTCTGCGCCTGCAAGGAAGTCCTTACTTAACTCTTCAGCGGTCAGTACTTTTTCAAAGTCAAATTTTCGCATCATGTCATCGACATAGGCCGCATCCTTGCGATGAGAGTCAAGAAAGATCGTCTGGTATCCTTCCTGGTTCAAAATCTTTGGCAGGCTGAGATAGTGTATTGTGTTCAGTGTCTTATAATTTGGATACCAGCCTCCGTTGCCGCCGAACATGGGGTAGAGTGAACAGAGTTGACCATGGAGTCCACGGTACGTGGCTGCGGTGTGGTTGAAATAGTTATCGACCACCATGGAGTGAGCGGCAAAATCCTTCAGGTTGGGGGTAATACCCTGATACTTTGAACCATATACGCTTAAGCTCCTTGCCGAGATCCCTTCACTGAAAAATACAATGATATTTGGGGTCGTCAACGTACTGCTTTTCTGTTCGAAAGGGATCTCACCCTGATAGATACCGTATTTTATCAGGGGATATGGTTTTTCGGCATCAAGAATGAAGCCGAATTGCTTGAGACGGTCCAGCTCCCGGCGGCTGAGTTTTTCTGAAAAAAATTCCGGATTATCAGGCAACAGTGTTTTGTACAGGGCAAGAGTTGGTGAGGTATGCCTGATGTTGTTTGCAATAAAAGTGTTTTGCCGCGCTTCATCCATGGCCTCAGGTATCCACAAGTGACTCTGTGAAAAGAAAAGAGCTGTCAGGATCAGCGGTATAACGGCACGCAACAATGATTTTCCGGAGGCGGGGCCAAGTCCGGCAAAATGGATGACAGCTTCAGGCAGAAGGAGTGCCGTTAAAGCAGCCGCCGGGATAATGAGACTTTGAGCATGTAACAGTATACTGATATGGTTGATATTATCAATTGCCAGTTTGGAGAGAAACTCGCCGCCCTGGGTAATTGATATCAGTTGGACGGCGTTTATCAATAAAAACAGGGCAAGGAGAACATATGCGATCAGGCGACTGAAAATTTTTCCGTTGATCAGCAGCAGGATAACCGCTGATATGAAGGCATATTCGGCAATGAACCGGTCAAAAAACAGTAATCCGGTCAGGGCTGAAAAAAGCGAATAATCCTGGTCGGTAAATGTAAACTCATGGGTAAAGCCTGCCAGAAAGAGAAGGGATAAGCCGACCATGTAGATGGCCATAAAGGGAATCCTTCCGAACTGACGATGGTTTGTTGCTTTTTTCATTGCATAAAAATCGGCAGTGGTTGGTTATGTGTCGCCTTCTCCGCCGTTCAGGCATCTTTTGTCTGCTGACAGTTATTCAGGGCTCATTTCTTAAAATTGCCTGCAGCAGTTGTTGCGGCGCATCCTGCAGGGGGTCGTTGATGTCCATAATGGGCATCTCTGTTCGTTCCGCCCTGCGGATAACTGTAGAGTCCGGGAAAAAGGCCACCGGTTCCCGGCTCAGTTCCCGGAGCAGAAACTGCCGATCCTCTTCATCCTGCACCAGGTTTCCTACAAAATCAACATGGGGAATCCGGACATCATCGGCCATCTGTTTGATCTTCAGGGCTGTGCGGATACTTGATCTGGAGGGAATGACCACTATCAATAACTGGTCAACACCTGCAACGGTCCCGCGGCCTAAATGTTCTACCCCGGCCTCCATGTCCAGCAGTACCACCTCGTTGGCCGTGAGGAGCATTTTCTTGAGCATTTTGCGCAGGACATGGTTTTCCGGGCAGGCACAGCCGCCTTCGGCCGTCTGTACCGCTCCAAGGATCATCAACTTGATACCGTCCTGCTCAATCATAAAATCATGCAGCAGGTCGTTGACGTCGGGATTAAGGTTGTAAAAGGGCGAACCCGCGGTTTTCCCGGCCCGCTCGGCCAGCAGTTTCGTCATCTCGGCAATTGGTTTTGCCTGATCTGCATTTCTGATGCCGAGCGTTTCGGCCATATGCGGACTGGGATCGGCATCAATGACCAGTACCTCTCGGCCCTGTTTTCTCAGTTCACCGGCTAACAGGGCCATAATTGTTGTCTTGCCCACGCCGCCTTTACCACTGATAGCTATTTTCATGGTTTTCAACCTGAATATGTTGCCTTCCCCGGCAAAGTGATTAAAATACGAAAAAGATGGTCAACCCATCACTTCCAATAAACTATTTGATAGGAGAATATACAATATGCAGACAGAGTATGCGAGTACTACCCTGAGCGTGACCGAGGCGGCCCGGAAGGAGGCTTCAACAATCTTCCTGGCCAAGGTGTTTAACTGGATGGCCATGGGCTTGGGCTTAACCGGTATTATTGCCTGGCTGACGGCAAGTTCCGGCCTGGCCATGTCCATTGTGGGCAGCCCCATGTTCATGATCCTGATCTTTGCCGAGCTGGGCATGGTATTTTACCTCTCCGCCCGCATCGACAAGATTCAGCCCGGTACGGCAACCGGCCTGTTTTTAGGTTATGCCGTGCTGAACGGCTTGACGCTGTCAACGGTTTTTTTAGCCTATACCGGTGCATCCATCGGCGGTACCTTTGTGATAACCGCCGGTATGTTCGGGGCCATGGCCGTCTATGGCATGGTGACCAAACGTGATCTATCCGGTATGGGATCGTTTATGTTCATGGGGTTGATCGGTATTATTATTGCCTCCATTGTTAATATCTTCCTGAAGAGTTCCGGCCTGTACTGGGCCATCTCCGGTATCGGCGTGCTGGTATTTGTCGGCCTTACCGCCTATGACGTGCAGAAGATTAAGACCATGGGCGAGCAGGGAATCATGGAGCAGGGAGAAGTAGCTATCCGGAAGGGATCAATCATCGGTGCCCTTGCCCTGTATCTTGATTTTATCAACCTTTTTCTGATGTTACTCCGCTTTTTCGGTGGCAGTCGGGACTGATAACATCGGAAAGAGCGGTCGTCAGTGGCTCTTCCCGGCTTTTAACGGACGTTTGTAAAAAGTTATTCAGTTCGTCATCTCCGCTCAGCGGGAATCTGTAACTCGTTGTAAAGGCGATAGGATTCCCGCTTCTCTTTAACGTCCTGCCCTGTCTATCCTCTGGGGCAGCGTATTTTTCCCAATTTGTCCGAAAAGACAAAGTTGTCGTCATGGTCCGGAGTATGGCATTGCAGGCAGGTTTTTTCGTTAGGCAGGATTGTTTGAGCGACCTCCGGGTCTTTGCTGTGGGCGGCTGCCGGACCATGGCAGGCTTCACATCCTACGGTGTTCAGTGATGCCGGAAGCTGGAGGAGCAGGTTTTCAGCTCTGACCCTGTCGGCGTCATAGTATGGCAGGGTAACATGGCAGAGCAGGCAGTCTTCATTAAACTGCTGATTATCCTGTTTCAGAGTCTGCCAGGCCCCTGCATGGTCTGTTGTCTGCCAGAAGCTAACTTGTTTTGGATGACATTGTCGGCATTGCTGCCAGCCGGCCAGAGTGGAAAGTACGGAGTTTTGCTGCCTGGCTGAAGTATGGACCCGTTTACGGTTGAGCCTGTTGACTTCCAGGGTGGTCTGGTCGATGATGGCCTGAATTTCCCGGTCTTCCGGCATGGAAGATTTCAGGCCTATAAATTGGTTCGTAAAACTGCATGGTTCACCGGTGGCCTGTTCTTTTGCCTTTTGTAAAGCAGCAATTTTTTTATTGGCCAGGTCTTTTTCCATGGTTAATTGTTTGTAACGTTTATCATTCTCCAGGTTTTTATCTCGGCTTCTCTTTTCCATCCGGCCGATCTGCCAGTTGATTCGGTCAAGCCGGTTTTGTTCTGCCCGTATCCGGTCGGAAATATTTTCTCCCCACTGGCCGTTCTCTGTCCAGTTTACATGCATCAGGCCCAGATATTTTCCCCGGGCCCCAGTCTGGGCCAGTAAGGTGTTTTTTATCTTGTTTGGCGGCTTATTAGAGGTACTGTGGCCGGATTGCAGGATCAGGTCAATGCCATCAATTGTGCCTGCAATTTCATTATTGATCTTTTCCGGGTAGTTAGAGAGCAGGATGACCATATCCGTGCTGCCGGCAGTGCGGGCAATAGCCTCCGGCAATACTTCCTGCCACGGCAGGATAGAGTAGTTTGCGTCTTTTCCCCTGTCAGCCTGGTTATCAGTCAGACCAAGGATGGTAATACCTGTACCATCAACCACAACATGCATGGAGGGGATGAAGATTGGTTGTTGTGTTTTCGGGTCAACCAGATTCATGGAGAGCCAGTTCAGGTTCTGCTTGTCCTGAATTTCTTTGAGCAGGTCAATCCCGCCTGCCAGGTCCCGGGGCGCTATGCCGACTGCTCGGCAGTTCATGGCCTGCATGGCTTGGGCAATTCCGCGGGCAGTGAGGGTTTCCTGCTTCTGTTGTCCCGGCCGAATGCTACTCTGCTTGAAGAGCAACGCACCGCTGTCCACAAACAGGTAGGGAAGTTTTTCAGCGGCTGCAATGTTTTTTATCTGAAATCCTTTTCTGGACAGACCGCCCAGCTGATTTGATTTTCAGCCGCAGGGCTCTGTCTCGCCATGGACGTCATTTGAGTAAAAGAGCAGAAATTCAGCAGCCTTCAGTGGATGAGGTGTGATCAGTAACAGCAGCAGGGCTGCAGACAGCAAATCAGGCAGTATTTTTTTGTTCAGCATTTTTTTGTTCCTGTGCCCTTTGTTTAAGGATTTTACGCCATTTGGTTAATCGATCCAGAATAACCGCCTCGTAGCCACGGTCGGTCGGCCGGTAAAAAATTTTACCTGACAGCTTTTCCGGTAGGTGTTCCTGGGCCACCAGTCCGTCACGGCTGTCGTGGGCATACCGGTAGTTTTTTCCATAGCCGATATTTTTCATGAGCTTAGTCGGTGCATTGCGCAGATGCAAGGGGACCGGCAGGGTTCCGGATCGTTTGATCTCTTTTTTGATGGTTTTTTCCATCATGTACAGGGCATTGCTCTTGGGGGCAGTGGCAAGGTAGGCTGCAGCCTGATGCAGGGCAAGTTCACCTTCCGGTGAGCCTAACATATGGTATGCCTGTCGGCAGCTGATTGCCACCTCAAGTGCCCGGGGATCGGCAATGCCGATATCTTCAGAGGCAAAACGGATCAGGCGACGGGCAATATAGAGGGGGTCTTCGCCACCGGCAAGCATTCGTCCCAGCCAGTAGCAGGCACCGTCCGGATCGCTGTCGCGCAGGCTCTTGTGCAGGGCGGAAATCAGGTTGTAATGCTCTTCTCCTGCCTGATCATATTGCAGGGTTCGTTCCTGCATGGCCTCGCGGACCAGCTGTGCAGTGATGGTGCATGATTGCTGATCACTGCCTTGCAGAGCCAGCATTGCCGAGGTCTCCAGACAGTTCAATGCCCTTCTGCAATCCCCATCCACCCCGCCTGCCAGCATGGTTAGAGCCTGCTCGTCGACCTCAAGTCCCTGGCCGCCCAGGCCCTGGTTATCGTCTGCAAGCGCCCGCAGGAGAAGTATCTTTATGTCTTCCGGGTCCAGGGGCTTCAGGAGCAGGACCTGGCAGCGTGAGAGCAGGGGAGCGATGACCTGAAAGGAGGGGTTTTCCGTGGTTGCCCCGATCAGCGTGAGGAGACCGCTCTCCACATGCGGCAGAAAGGCATCCTGCTGGCTTTTATTAAACCGGTGTATTTCGTCGACAAAGAGCAGGGTTGGGCTATCTGTTGTTGCCTGTTTATCCTCTGCCTTCTGAACAATTTTCCTGATCTCCTTTACGCCGGATAGGACGGCGGAAAAAAAGATGAAATCTGCCTGGATAGAGTGGGCCAGTATTGTGGCCATGGTGGTTTTACCGGAACCGGGCGGCCCCCAGAGCAGAAGTGACGGAATTTTACCCTGGTCGATAAGCTCGCTGAGGAGTCTTCCCCTGCCGATCAGGTGTTCCTGGCCGATAAAGTCGGCCAGGGTAGTGGGGCGCATCCGCTCGGCAAGAGGAACAGAGGTGTGGGTCCGGTTGTTCATCCCCCTATTATGAACATGAACCGGTTTTGAGTCAAGGAGTTAGAATCATAAGTGCGTATCCTCTGTCTTGCCTTGTCGGAAACAGGGTGGTATTATGCAGACAGCTTTATTTGATGGTTTCATAACAGGTCGTTGGTGCCATTATATACGAGTGAACATGAAAATAATGAGCAGGACGTGTAATGTCTCGTCATTTCCGGGGACAATGATGCATAAATGACGAGGAACCGGCAAGATATATTTGTTGTACAAGTATTTAAGAGATCATAAATGGCATCACCTGTCCTGCTGATTGCGGATAATCCGGAACTCGGCCAACAGATAACAGAGATTATACAACAGTATCCGGTGCTGTGCTGTACATCCTCGGAGGCTGCCGAGGTTTGTCGCGAGCAATCGGTCAGGGTCGCCCTGGTGGCGGAAGAATTGACCGGGATAAGTGGTATTGCCCTTTTTGACAGCTTGCGGGCGGAAAATCCTGAACTGGCCGGTTTATTGATTGCTGCTGAAAATAATTCCGCCATGCCCTGCCTTGCGGCTATGGAGAGCGGTTTTTCCGGTTTACTCAGCCATCCTCCGGCTGCGGATCGGTTGCAGGCCCTGGTCAAGAGTGCCATGGAAGCTACAGCCCTGCGTGCAGAAAACGCCCGCTTGAGTGCCCTGTTGCCGCTGTATGGACTGGGTGAAAAGTTTCTTTCTTCAACCAGGGAACAGCAGGTGCTTGATTACCTGCTCGATGTCGTTGCCGTGCAGACTGCTGCCGACAGCATGTCGGTCATGCTCTTTGATGAGCAGGAGGGATGTCTTCGTATTGCCGCCTCGCGGGGAATACCCGATGAACTGGTCCGGAAAATCAGAATCCGGCCGGGTGACAAAATCGCGGGGTGGGTCTTTGCAGAAAAAAAGCCGGTAATACTCAACCAGGAAACGCAGCAGGATTCCCCCTTTGCCGATCTGCTCAAACGACCGGAGATTGTATCAGCGGTCTCTTTTCCCATGATTGTCCGGGAACGTGTCTTAGGGGTTCTCAATGTCAGTCATTCCGATGGTGAAGTGCGATTTGCAGACTCCAGTATTGAAATGCTCGGCATCCTCTGTACCCAGGCATCACTGGCCCTGGAGAATGTTCGTTCCATTGCCTCCATGGAGGAAAAAACCAGGCTGCAGACTCTGCTTGAACAGTACGTTGCCCCTGAAGTTGCAGAGCTGATGCTCGCAGGAGATGCCGATCTGGCTACAGGCTTTGGCGAAATTAAACAGGTGACTGTTTTATTTGCAGATATCCGTAACTTTACCGGTATGGTTCAGCAACTCTCCCTTGAGGTGCTGCGTAATTTTCTTAATGAATTTTTTCAGGTTCTTACGGAGACTATTTTCCTGTATCACGGAATGGTGGACAAGTTTATGGGCGATGCAGTGCTGTCAATTTTTGGTGCACCTGTTGAACTTGATAATGCGAATCTTGCGGCTGTTGAAACAGCGCTTGACATCTGTGACCGTTTTGCAGAGCTTAAAAACCGATGGCGCAGGCAGGATTCCTTTTTTGCCACTATTGATCTGGGAATAGGCTTGAGCTGCGGTGAAATTTTTCTGGGCAATGTCGGTTCCGCGAGGAGGCTGGATTATACGGTTCTCGGCACCGAGGTCAATATCGCCCAGCGGCTGGCGGCAAAATCATCGGCCTGCACGATATATATGACCGATGCTGTAAGGCGTGATCTGGAAGAAAGTCAATTCGTTATAACGGACATGGGCGAGATGGACCTGCGCGGTGTGCTCCAGTCCGTCCGGTCGTTTACGATTACAAGATCTGGGAAACGCTGACAGCCTTTGCCATGCGGTGCGTGTTTGATGACCACCAGGCAGCCCGTTTTTTTTGTTGACGGGAGAGGGCGGACATCAACTGTTTCATCTGCTGTCCGTCAGGATTGGTCATGAATTCAACCCCCATCTTAAAGGCACGGATTTCGTCCTGCCGGAAAACATCCATCCATACCGGTCGTGCTGCAAGGTTAAACCCCATGATGTCCGGCGGCAGATTGAAGGTCAGTTGCAGGAAGAGAGAATCATCTTCCCGGGTTGAGTGAAAGACATGATAGCTGCCGATCATGACCTGGGTCACGAGCAGGCAGGCCCCGGTCGTAGAGATGTCTATTATCCGGCTTGAAAATGGTCCGGCTATGGTTTCCCCGCTGACGCCGTGTTGGGCGGTCAGTCTGATGGGGAGATAGTCAACAAGCCGTTTTGCTATGCGTAATTCAGATATCATGACAACCGGTCCGGATGTTCAGTATCCGACATTCTTTTTCAGGAGACACTTGAAAAGGATGTATGAGCTGGTAGAGTAACAATATTTTCTGTGGATTCAACTGATAACCTGATAAAGAAATATGATGTGAGTTCCTTTTATATTTAATTTATCATACATTGTGTTTTTCATAAATAAATAAAAAAATCAGGGACGCATGACTTGCCGGCAAATTTTCATTGCCCGCCCCTTGTGATGTATCTGTTCCCCCAGGTGTATATAATGCAATTAAAGAATCAGAATTTATTCCAGAGTCGCTGTTTTATTGCCGGTCAATGGGTAGACAGTGCCGACAACAAGACCATTGATGTCCACAACCCGGCAACCGGTGAACAGATAGGCACTGTCCCCGCTCTCGGCCGGGAAGAAACCAACCGGGCAATTGCGGCAGCAGATGCCGCCTGGCCCGGATGGCGGGCAATGACTGCCCATGAGCGATCGCGGATAATCCGGAACTGGTACGACCTCATTGTCAAGCACCAGGATGATCTGGCTATGATCATGACTATGGAGCAGGGGAAACCGCTGGCCGAGTCCAGAGGGGAAGTTCTCTATGGTGCCGGTTTTGTGGAGTGGTTTGCCGAAGAGGCCAAGCGGGTGTACGGCGATACGGTACCCATGGGGCAGCCCGGCAAGCGCATTATTGTTATCAAACAGCCGGTAGGTGTATGTGCCGCTATCACGCCCTGGAATTTTCCGTCCGCCATGATTACCCGCAAGGCGGCGCCGGCCCTGGCAGTCGGCTGTCCGGTGGTGATTAAACCAGCTGCCCAGACGCCGTTTTCAGCCCTGGCCCTTGCAGAGCTTGCCCGACAGGCAGGGGTACCGGCCGGTGTTTTCAATGTGGTGACCGGTCCGGCAAGTGAAATTGGTACCGAGCTGACCGAAAATCCCATTGTTCGTAAACTCAGTTTTACCGGCTCCACTGCTGTCGGCAAGATGCTGATGCGTCAATGTGCGGATACGGTCAAGAAAATTTCTCTGGAACTTGGCGGCCATGCCCCCTTTATTGTTTTTGATGATGCAGATCTGGACGAAGCTGTGGAGGGGGCCATTGCCTCCAAGTACCGTAACTCCGGACAGACCTGTGTCTGTGCCAATCGATTTATTGTCCAGGAAGGCATTTATGAGGCCTTTGCAGACAGGTTGATTCAGGCTGTTACCGAGCAGCTCAAGGTGGGCAACGGTCTGGATGCAGACGTTAACCAGGGCCCGCTGATTGATCTGAATGCAGTGATCAAGGTGGAGCAGCAGATCAAGGATGCCCTGGACAAGGGTGCCAGACTGGGCTGCGGCGGCAAGCGGTCAGGGCAGGGTGGTTTCTTTTTTGAACCTACCATTCTGCTCGACGTGAATACAGACATGCTGATCGCTTACGAGGAGACCTTTGGCCCGGTGGCGCCGCTGTTTTCCTTTAAAGATGAAGAAGAGGCCATTGCCATGGCAAATGATTCCCCCTACGGCCTGGCCTCATATTTTTACAGTCGCGATGTCGGCCGGGTCTGGCGGGTGGCCGAGGCCCTGGAATATGGCATGGTGGGTATGAATACCGGAATAATGTCCACTGAATCAGCACCCTTTGGCGGTATTAAGGAATCAGGTATCGGCAGGGAAGGTTCAAAGTATGGAATTGATGAATACCTGGAGATGAAATATCTCTGCCTGGGAGGCATCGAGAGGTAGCCGTACCTCGCATCCTGCATGTTTTGTTTAAACCTGACGGCGTCGCAAAACGTGCGATCTACTGCGTTGTACCGGGTTGCCAATGCTCGACGTGTAGGTGCGCTCCGCTTGGCAAACGCCACTACGCTTCAGGCGTTGCCTTGCCTGTATATCGAACTTTTATGCTTTTGCCCATCTGTAGCATGTGATGGATTTTTACGAGTCCATCACATGCTCCTCAAACAGACAAAAATGGGCTACCATCTCTTGATGCCGGAAATAACAGTGTTATTTGGTACACCCGAGGGGATATTGTTCTTGAGCCAGCAGTCTCTTTTCTGTTTGCCGTAATTAAAGGACCTGCAGTTATTGTCTCTACTACAGGCTCTGGCACATTCTTTCATATTACGAACAGTAAAATTTGTATAGTCACCACCGTTGCGTTTGATGTTTCTGGTGATTTTCATTCCGTCAACGTTATCGGGTCGATTTGGTCGGTCGGGATAGTAACCACCAGGTGGATTGGGGAAGTAACCGTCATTATTCTCCCCTCGCTTGATGCCGGAGATAACGGTGTTGTTGCGAACGCCGGCAGGTATGGTATTTTTCAGCCAGCAGTCTTTGCGCTGTTTCCCATAATTAAATGACTGACAGTTATTGTCTCTGCCACAGGCCCTGGCGCATTCTTTCATACTGCCGACAGTAAAGTTTGTATAGTCGCCGCCATTTCGTTTCATGTTTCTGGTAATCTCCATCCCGCCGACGTCATCAGGTCGATTTGGCGGATTGGGGTAGTAACCACCTGGGGGGTACGGGTCATCGCCACCGGAGTTGTAGTCACCTTGTTTCACACCTGAGGCAATGATCCGGCTTGGTCTTGGAGACGGCACTCTGTCTTTGAGCCGGCATGAGTTGTTGGTGATGTTGAAATCCATGGCCCGGCAGCGGGAATCGTTGAAACATGCCTCTGCGCAACTCTCAAAATTGTTCGTTTGGAAATGTGTATAATCACCCCCGGAACGCTGGGTATTGTAATCAAAGTGAATATTGCGGTACGATTGCGGTGTTCCCTGTGCGCAAGCTGCGAGGCTACCAAAAAACAGCATGGCCATGGCCTGGGGGAAAAGTATTGATTGGGGCTGATACCACCTTAACATTGTAGAGTTCTCCTGGAATGGATCATTTCATTTCAACGCATGTAATTGTCCTGTTTTGCCGTTCAAGCAAAGCCTCTTTTCCCTTGCTCCAGAAAAGGATACCGGCCCCCTGATACTTTGCCCCACTGCCGGATGGTACGGAAAAGGCTGTTTCCTGCCAGTTGTCACGATCGGTATTTCCGGTGAGGACAACAGCAGGAAGAACTGTTTGTGTATAGAAAACTACCTGCAGATAATCGTATTTACCGCTGTCACATTTATATGTAACCGGCTCAGGCACGCTCAGCATGCCACCCTGGATCTGCAGTTCAGTAATCCTGGATTCGTAGGCAAAACGGACGCAGCTGTGCAGATCGTTACCTGTTTGACAGGCATTGCGAGTTGTTACCCAGCTTCGCTGTTTTGATTTTAACGTCTCACGTTCATCAGGCGGGAAATTATTGAGTGCGGTCTGGTAGACGCCGGCAAGCTGATTGTCAAGTTCGGCAAGTTCATTGTCCGTACAGACTACCTTTTCAACGCCATTGTCAATTTTTGAGCAGTCAAAGGACGGCTCTACGGCACAACGCTTCGCCGACCATGCCGCAGAGCCGCCGGAAAGATACAACAGCATGAAAAGAAAGAGGAGAATTAAATGTTTTGCCTGCATTATCTCATTCTCCCCTTGATTGCTATTCCACTTTCTTCTTGGCATCAGCTGCAGCATGTTCAGTTGCCTGAGCTGCTTCATGGGCCATTTCCTTTGTTTCCTCCATGGCCTTATGGCCTGCATCTTCAGCAGCTGCAGTCATGTCATGGGCTGCTTCTTTTGTTGCCTCGACGGCTTTATTTATGGAGTCTTTGGCCTTGTCGGCAGAGGTTTTCGGTTCATCTTTACTGCAGCCGATCATTCCTGCAAGCATCAATCCAACGACAACAACAAGTACTTTTTTAATCATTTTTACATCCTCGTAAGAGTTTAATCTGAGTTTCACGCGTCAGCCTGTATGCTGGTTACGCATTTATGGTACGACACAATTATTAACCTATTATTTTCACTTCTTCACGCGTATTGACTAATACATATATGGCATAGGCGCCAAATGCCGTTCCCAGGGGGACATTGCCAAGGTTGAGGATGGCCAGGATCCAGAGGGAGATTCTGGCCCAATTCGCGCCGCGTTGAAAGGCCCGTCCGGTCAGGATATGCATAATTGCGAACAGGGCCAGGGGAAGCGAAATAATTATTCCGGCCGTAAGTGTAGGCAGCAGGGCAACCTCCTCAGTGCCGGCCTGCACATAGTTTTTCGTGGCCCAGAGAGCTATTAATCCAAAAAAAACAAGAAGTGCCAGGTAAAAGTAGCCGAGCACTATCAGTGTCTTGCTGATAATCCGTATGTGTTTTTCCATATCCTGGGTCATGATCGGTTCCTGTAAGCAGTCGTCGCGTGTTACGCAGGCGTTGGTTACCGTTTCAATTTTCCTGCGCTAAATGCGATCAGTTTGTAGAGTATAAAGCTATTCACTGTTCCACCTGCCAGCAGAAATAATGAATTAAAGGCCACGCTGTCAAGCTGAAAAGAATTCTGTGTCCAGGACAACAGAGGTGACCAGGGCATGGTAACCAGGACCAGGAAGATGCCGGACATTGGCGTATCATCAGCTGTCATAAGCATGATAACAAATGAGGCAACAACCGCCAGCAGGTATAAAGAGCTGATAATCACGGCTGCTTTAGATATCTTCCCTCTGTTGTTGTCTATATGCATAATCACGATCTTTGCAGGTAAACGTTTACATTCCGAGGTGTTATCATGTCAAGAGTGTAGTTAATGAAGCGCTTACCTTTGCAGAGTTATGAAGGTACTATAACTGTAAGCACTTCATTAATTAATGCCTGTCCATAAATGGATTTTTGGAGTCTCGCGAGCTCGCTTACCTATAACTGGTCCGCCCAGCCAATGGTATCAAACCAGTAGTGATGGCGCTGGGGCAACCAGTTATTCTGGGTATTGTATACTATCCAGGTATTCAGGTAGTTCAGGAAATCCGCATCTCCCTTACGTATGCCAAACCCTTCGGCATGGATAGAGAACGGTGTGCTGAAGGGTTGAAAGACTTCTTTACCGTGTCGATTTAACAGATACCCGGTTTTGGGTGTTGAAGATATCATTGCATAAATTTTATTGTTGAGCAGGGCTGCTATGGCCTGGGATTCCGAATCAAAGCGTTGCAGGGTTGCTTGGGAAAATTCCCGGGTCAGCAGTTTTTCCCCTATGGATCCTTTGACGACACCAATGGTGACCTGACTGCTATTGTATTGTTCTCTTTTGGTAAATGCTCCGGCAAGTTTTCTGCCGGCAATAAGCACGCTTGAGCTGTGACTGTACGGTTCTGAAAAATTAATCAACAGGGCACGCTGGGGCGTCAGGGACAGGCCGGAGATAATAATGTCATATTCATCGGCAAGCAGGTCGGTGATAATGGATGGCCAGGAGGTTTGAACAAATTCTACCTCAACGCCCATGTCTTCTGCGAGCTGTCGGGCAACATCGGTTTCATAGCCGATCAACTCACCCCTGTTGCTGTGCATAACCCAGGGGACAAAAATGGAAACACCTACCCGCAGGGTTCCACGGCTGCGAATAGTCTGCAGCTGGTCGGCACTGGAAAAAATAAGTTCTTTCGGAGCTTCAGCGTTTACCTCTGCATCAGGGGGGGGCGGCTCTGTCTGGGCGGCAACGGCAGAGAGTATGGGAAACAACAAAAGAATGATCAGGCAGTTTATAGTTAAAAAGCAATTTTTCATAGCTGGAATTTCTCCTGGTTGGACAAGTGAATGGCTTAACGTTTCCCTGTTCAGCGATAACGATAGTAGTGAACCTGGTTGTGATAATCTCCTTCCTGGATAGTCGTCAGTCCATTATTGCTTCGTTCTACCTCGAATCTGGTTCCCTGGAGATTAAGTATCCTGCCGTCAAAAGAGCCGTTAAGTCTGCGGCCGTTCAATACGGAGTACACCTGTCCGGAGGGAGTAATCGTCAGTTCAACGTCACTGTTATAGAGAGGATTATGCCCCTGAAAGGTACCTATTGCCCAGCTGGGAATACTGGAGTCATGACGTTGATTATAATGTGAATTATAGTTGGAATCATTGTTACTGCTGCTTGCACCTCCGATAATGGCACCAAGTATTGCAACTCCGGCAGCTACGCCTAATGCAGCACCTATATTATCGTCACTTTCTTTATGGTTGGAGGAGGAGTTATAATTTTGGTGCGAATTATATCCTCCATTATAATAATCATTCCGGCCAGAGCCATATGCTTCATCAACAATAAAGTCGGCACGGCATCCCCTGTCGACCCAGACGCCCTGGCTGTCATATCCCCAGCTCTCCCCCTCGGTACATGATTTATGGGAGATCTGATGTGCAAGACGAACACGTCCTCCGGTGTAGACACGACAATAATTATAGCCATAATTCAGGCTGCCACAGGTGATATGATGTTGATTGGCCAGTGCCTGTGGGGCTGTAATCATGGACAAACCGGTAAAGCCAGCCACAACAGTACAGCAGGAACGAAAGAAGAAGTTTTTCATCATGAAATCCGTAAATATTGGTTAATATCCGTTACTGATTATGCAGATTTTAAGTATTATTATCAGAGACGGTGTCGGACTTCAATATATTTTTTTGTGTTTTCGAGAGAATCTGTATTGTGCGGTAGTATTATTTGAAATTACAGTACAAGTGGCAACGGAAAGGCAGGGAGATGCCTGGAGGGTTGGTATGGGGCAGGGAATTTCGATTTGTGTAGGGGGTTGCTCTTTGGAGAGTATTTAAAAGAGCGGTAAAGACGAGCAGTGGAAAGGAAGATGTCGTCTGGCTGTTGTCGTGCTGTCAGAACCACTCAGGTCTCCGGTTGTTATGTCCGGAAACCTGAGTGGTGTCAAATACGTGTCTTAGAAACTGAACCTGTATCCAAGAACAATATTGTTGGCCTCAATATCATTGACGTCAAGACCTCCAATTACGACGTCTCCTGTTCCCATATATTCCCAGCCAAGGTCAACTGCCTGGTTACTGGCAAATGAATAGGTAACGCCTGCACCGGCCTTGTATGCAAAGGTTGTTTCGTTGTCATCGGCATTATAAAGACTCAACTCAACATTGCCGTAACCCATACCGGCCATAAGATAAACAGAGAATCCTTCTGCAACAGGAAAATCATAAAAGCCGTTGATCATCGCAGTGTCCACCCGAATGTCGCCGGACGCAACGCCTACATTGGTGCCGATACCAGGTCCACTGACTCTGACGTCGTCAAGATCGGTTTTGTTGCTGTCAAACTGACCTTCAACCCGGAACTGACCGAACTGCCGTCCCAGGGCAAAGCCCCAGCCGTATCCAGTGTCGGCGGTATCAAAGCCGAGTGAATATGATCTATCGATCGGGTCTGTACCAAGGTTGCTGAAGAACGTCATTTTGGCAACACCTTTAACGTACCAGGGGTTGACCTCCTGGACCTGCTTTATGGAGGCAAGGCGGGCAATTTCTGCTTCCTGGGCCTTGATCTGCTCATCCTGACGGGCCTGGCTGGACTGAAGGGTGTCGATTTCCCGCTGGCAATCGTCGGGGCATCCCGGTGCCTGCATGGCAGGGCTGCTGCCTGCAAAGCTGGAACCTGCTGTGAAAACAAATGCCAGTACTGCTGCTGCACTTAATGTCTTTTTCATGATCTTTTCCTCATCTGTGTTTGTTTGTTGAACCGCTGCAGGTTCAATTTTATTTTGCATTATGAGCACTGTTTACTCACAGCGCTCTCTTTATACTGTTTAAGTGTTTGATTAAATTGTATTATCGATTAAAAAATTGTATTTCTTTAATAAAATTCATATCAAGTAGTTAAGGGTACAATAGTACTCTTTCTTGCTGAATGCAAGTGAAAAAAGAAAAAAGTTTAATTTTTTGTACCCACGACATCCTGTTTATCTCCTGCCCGGCATTTCACAGGGCGGTCTACACCCAGGAATTCTCGCATCAGGCCGCCGCCCAGCACGGCAACATCCTCATCCCGTCCTGTATTGCTGAGGATCGTAAGGCTATAGTATTTCCCGTTGATATTGAAGACCGTGGCATGGTTCCTGGCCTTGATTGCATTATATCTGATGGTTGATTTGCTCTCGTTGGGGCCGTGATAGGTTCCTGTCTTCCCTGCAATGTAGATATTTTTGGGCGTATACTTGTTGATTTTTTTCCTGCCTGTGCGGGTGGCGTGCATGATCTTCCAGAGGATTTCGGCTCCCGGATAGCGGTTGTGGTAAGTGTCAAAGAGGAACTGTGCCACAGCAAGGGAGTTGAGTTCATTGCCGTGCAGGCGAGTACCGTCCTGACGGATCATCCATCCTTGAAATGCACGCAGGTTTTCATAACCCATCTTTTTTATAAAGGCATGGACTGCCTGTCGGCCGGAGTCATCGGTGCCGTTTGTACCGGCCTGACGCTGAAGTTCTTTCCAGGCGGGATTACTGGACCGGACAATCATATTGGTCATCAGTATCAGTTGTTTTTTGCTGAGTTCACCATCCTGTTTGTCAAGCAGGGCTGCAGCCACAAATATTTTAGATGTCGAGGCGCCGAAAAAGACATCAGTCGCATTATCACTTCTGGAAATAATTTTTCCGCTCTCCAGATCACTCAGTGTCCACTGTATCTGTTTGTTTTTTTTAAGCTTACAGTAAAGCCGTTGTTGTTTTACCCCGAAGGCGGCACCGCCTCCTCGTTTTCGAAAGAGCAGCTTCCTGACTTCCGGACCACCAAATGAGCGCAGGTTGGTGCCGCTATGGAGGGTGAAAAACTGCTCATCACTCATGGTCGCGTCATTAGCTCCGTGAGCGGAAAAGGGAAGCAGCAGGCAGAGGAGGGATAAAAACGTAAATGTTGTTGCGTATTTCATAATAATTGGGAGTTGACGGGTTTGCGGAAGCTATTAATTCAATCCGTTATTTTTTTTCGGAATAATCCTCTCCAGCCTGGCGGAGTTTTCTGATCTTTGGAATTTCTTTTATACTCTTCATTGCAAAAAACTGGAGCCTGAATGGTTCCATTTCAGCTTCATACAGAGGGATATTGTCATACTCCTGCCCTGCCACGGCAAGTTTGCCGATAAAATGGCCGTCCCGGAGAGTGTTGAAATATCCCTGACCGTCCGGATTATATTTCAGGGCACCGCCGTACAGCCATTTATAATAAGGGCGTCGCTCCATGGGGGCCCGCAGTTTTCCCGGTTTTTTATCTTTCAATGTGTAGGCGACATAATACCGCACGCCCATGACCTCCGGTTTGAGGTCACCGTCTATGTCAAAGACGTCAAACAGGCAGGACTTATTAAGAAAGAAGGCAACATCATAGATTTTCTTTTCACTTGAGGGGAGCAGTTGGCGCAGTTCCAGAATATGACCGCCGTTGACATGCGTGCATCCATGGGACATTGGTCCACGGGACAGCAGCCATACATACCGATAGTCCTTACCCTCTCGGCTTTTGACTGCCGGTTTTCTTAACTCTTCCGGGAGAAAGTCCGTCTTTGCATGCTCCATTCGCCACCACAGGGTGTGGAAGGAGTTATGCAGTTTTTTGCCCACATGCATGTAGGGAATCCAGGGAAACCATGAGTAGATGGATATCTCCGGAATGTGATCCACGGTTTTGCTCCGCTGGTGGGTGGTTAAGGTCCATTTTCCGGGGGTTGGATACAGGGGGGTCTTTTGCCCGCCCGTGCAGGTTGTGTAGCCGTTAAAGGTACCGATGGGATAGATTGCCGTAAACTCTACAAAGTTGAATTTGTTGTTTTTCCTTGGGTACATACCACCTGTTATCTCGTCCAGCAGGGACAGATAGCTGCCTGCAAGTTCATTGCTGATCTTCCTGTCTGCGGCCAGCTGGATAAGGGCGTTGAGATCAGTGGCAGTTTTTTTGTCCAGGGTGGTCAACCAGAGGCGGGTGGGCAGCATCTCGTTGATAATGGCCAGTTTGCGGTTACGGTCTGTTTTTTCAAGGTCGGCGGGTGTTAAAAAATCGAGCCAGTGCTGGATAACCATATCCACAGGAGTGTTGATATGAAAAATACGGTCTGGATTGAGATGGGTCATAATAAGAAGATTACGCCTGATGATATCTTCCCGGGCCATTCTGGGCTCTGCTGTTTCTGCTTCGGCAAATTTATTAACCTGCTGCTCAAATGCTTCAAAGGCGGAATTCTGGGTGAGTTTCAGTTTTCCCCTGTCGATCATGGTCCGATAGGTCGTGTAGCGGGCCCGCAGATCACGCAGATATGCCTCCAGAACCTCATCCGACAGGACCAGGGTCGCCCGCAACTGGTTGCCCCGGCCTACATGGAGGTGCAGTCGTTTCGGGTCCCGGCTGCGGGGAGCAAATCCGGTATAAAAGGCGGGTTCGTATTTCTGGTAAAAGATGGAGCAGGCCCGCAGGTCCGGGGGGCTGTCCGGATCTTGCGTATTCCTGGTTATCAGGTCCAGAGGGCGGTCAAAGGTATCCTCATTGACAGGTGGTGTCATTTTGAGGATATCAGGTTCCTGCGCTGCGACAGGGATACCTGTACCCATGCAGCACACAAGCAGCAGAAGGATTCGGCCGGTTACCCGGTAATGTAGACAAGACATCTGGTTCTCCGTGAAACGGGAAAGGCCCGGCAGGATCAGCATTGGAGCTGTCTCTACCGGGCCGGGTCTAATAACTGCAGTTTTTGTTTATATGAAAGTGCCTTCTCTGGCTATGATGTTTGTGGCTTCTTTCATCGTTCATTGTGGCTGTGTCCGGAATTTTGGTCCAGCCATGCTGGTTACTTGAGATACAGCTTATTCATATCCGCATCGTATCCGATCCCGATCCGGCGCAGCTCACGGTTGAAGGTAAATCCCTTCGGCGTCTGGAAAGAGGTTGGATGCAGCTTGTAAAACTGGATCTGATCTGGATAATACTCGGCCTCGTACAGTGGCTGGTTGGCAAAGGAGCGCGCCTCTTTGGCCTTTCTGCCGACAAAGCGACAGGTCTGGGTATCCTTGATTACTGCACTGTCATCAGGGTTGTAGCTGACATTGTCCCCATACAGCCAGGCATAAAAATCCTTACGGTTGTTTTGGGCATAGGCATTGGTCGGGGTGTGACCCTTGCCGGCAAAGGCAAGATAATATTTGATACCCATGACCTCGGGTGTACCGTTACCGTCAATATCAAACAGCTCATAGCACTGGGGCAGGTTTCGATAGGTGGCTATTTTTTCCAGCAGGTCGCTTGCCGAGGGCAGCATGTGACGCAGTTCGGTCATACCACCGGAAGGCAGTCGCGTGCAGCCATGTGATGCAGGCCCGCGGCTGGCAATCCACAGATTCTGGTATGCCTTTTTGGGGTTCCGTTCGCCGGGAATATGTTTCCACTCTTTAGGAACAAAGCGGGCCGCATTGAGCTGGGTACGTACTCCGGCATTGTGAAAGGCATTGTAAAATTTGCCGGTGGCATGCTGGTATTGCAGCAGTGGAATAAAACCATATCCTGGATTGGGCGATAGATAATCCACCATGCCTAACTGGCCCCGGCCTATCTTGCGGGGGATAAGATGCCAGATGCCGGTGACTCCAAAGGAGGACAGCCGCCACTGTTTGTATTTGATCATGGCCTGCAGGGTACCTACCGGGTAGATGCGGGTGAACTCCACTGCCTCGATGTTACCGTCCTTGACCGGGTAATGTCCCCCGGTGGCCGCCTGGAGAAATTCGGTTGCCTTGGCGGCAAAGGCGGGATTATCCGTCCCTGCACCCTGCCGGACAATGGAGGCTGCGGCCTGCAGCAGTTCGAGTTGTTCCGGCGTCAGGGCATACAGGTTGATTCTGCCCGGCAGCAGGGCATTGGCTGCATCGAGCTGGACAACCTTATTGGTCAGGTCCTGCTCTGTGATTGCGGCAAGGTGCTGCTGCCAGGATTCCAGAACCCGGGAAAGCGGCATTTGGATGACAAAGACCCGGCCCGGATTAAGTGTTGCGATCAGTTCTGTTGATTTTGCACGATAGATCTCCGGAGCAAGGGAGTTGCGGGAAGCAGCCAGTTTCCTGGTACCGCTCTGCTCGATGGAGGAGGTAAAGCGCTCGTATTCCTTGTTGACGGTCAGGGAAATAATTTTGTTGTCAAGGAGCTGCTGATAGGTATCAGCACGCAGCACCAGGTCATCGGCATAGTTGTCCAGTTCGTCTGGGCCAAGCACCAGGGTAACCCGCAGCTGGTTACCGCGTGAGAGCTGGATGTGAGCCCGGCTTGGATCCTGAGTCCGGGGGGCAAAGCCGGTGTAAAAAGACGGCTCGTACCAGTAAAATAAAACGCCTTGCGGCATCTCGGTGCCGTCCCAGACTATGGATGGATCGCCGCCTGCCTGCACGGCGGGCGGGGAAAATGCAGTCCCGGCCAGCAGGAGAAGCAGCGGCAGGGCAAGTATGTACAGTTGTTTGCCGATCATCGGATGGAATCCTCAAGGGTAATGGTTCCGGTATGTTTCTTGATCTCTTTGTCAAGACCGGCCAGGGCCGGGATATTGCTGAAGTCTTCATTGCCGATAAATGGACGGCACTGGAAGAGCCATAACTTGCCGTTGGAGAACCCGTACTCAATATCCCAGGCCTTGGGTTTACCGTTTTTATCCAGGGCGGGCTTGAAGTTTTTCCGGATCTTCAGACCGGCTTCGGTAATCGCCTTGACCTCTTCCGGGCTCAGGACATATTCCCGACCGGTGGATGGTACGATTTTAGTACCACTGCCCGGGATAATCAACCGGCGCCAGGGCGACTTGAAGGTTGTGACCAGTTTGATACCATCGGGTGACCAGAGCAGGGTCTCGGTTGGGGTCCCGTCCACTGCACCGCCGACACCTTCCGAGGTGCCGAGCAGCATTTTGGACTGATCGCCGGTGTTGATGTCTGCGGTGATGAGCACGCCTGATGCCTCACTGGGAATGGTCTCCAGCAGGACCACCGAGGGCAGCACCCAGAGCGGTTCGTCGATCAGGGTCTGGCGCCAGGAAAAGGAACGGTAGGTAAAGGGCGAGGCCCATACCTTTTTCAGTCCCTGGTAAATAGCATCCAGCGAACCCAGGTTGAAGATGGTCAGGTTGAGGCCGGCACCGTTGAAGTTGGGCTGGTCTTCCACGTTGGTATCACTGCGGACAAACAGCCCCACGGTCTGGTTGGGATCATCCTTTTTCAGCAGGCCTTCTTCTTGCAGCTTATCATGGATAGCCGCCTTCAGTTCGGGAGAGAGTTTATTGTTTTCAATGGTGTAGCGGATTACCTCCAGGCGCGGCTTAATCCAGGCGGCAAGTTTGGCATCGCTGGTTCCTGCCGGGATCATTTTGCCGAAAAATTCTGCATAGGTTTCCTTGGCAAATTCGTCGAGAGGCTGTCCCTCTTTAGCAATATGCTTACCCTTGAGCTTCCCGGGTACTATGAGTTTTGCACTCTTGTAAAACTTGTAATAGGCTGCAAAGGGTACGGCAACACCACGGGCTACATGATCGGGAAACAGGTGCTTGAGTTCGCCCAGGTAGGCTGCCTTGGGACCGGTCTTATGGCCGGAGTCGGAGCGGCGCAGGTCCTGCAGCGGAATGGGTTGCCAGTTGGTGATGTCCAGCTGGTCGGGGTCAATATGGAGTCGTTTTTTGCTGCCTGAGACTTTGCCGTCGCCGGTGCGTTTCTGACTGCGGGTGTACTCTTTGTACATGGCCTTGTCTTCAGCGGTCATGTCGGCTGCCCTCTTGAGGTATACCCGTCCGCCCGGGGTAACAATGAACAGCACCTTGTCGTTGTTATGGTTTTTCAGGGCGTCGTAAGGTGCGCTGGAAACCACCACGTTGGGAATGCCGAGGGCGCGGGCAAGCAGCTGCACATGGGATACCACGTTACCCTCACCGCGGGTGATGATACCGGCGGCAGGTTCGAGGTCGGCCGGGGTATCGGGCAGGGCTATTATTTTGTCGCGATCATACTGTTGACCGATCTTGACCACGGCAAGGTCGCCAAAGGCAAGACCCGAGTTCAGCGCCCGTACCCCCTTGGTGAATTCCTTGTCAAAGATGACATGGCTGATGTCTTCCCGGCCCGAGACCGAGTCTTCGAGTCTGGTCAGGGCCATGCCGTAGAGCAGCATGGGGGAGCTGCGCACGATGTCGTCGGTGATTTTTTTAATATCCGGAATCAGGTAGCTCCATGCGGGCCAGACTTCGCCAAAGGCAAACGCCGCTCCGGCATGGGACCACTCAATGGCTCCCTGCACCTGGTGGAGTGCGGCCGTGAGATCAGCTCGCTTCCAGCTGTTTCTGGCCAGGATTTCATCAAAGTCTTCGGAAATGGCCTTGCGCTCGCGCTCGGAGATCAGACCGGTACCGTAGGTGGCGTTGGCCAGGGCTCGCAGCAGCTGCAGGGATTCCTTTACTGTTTTGGGGCCTCCCTCATCCATGTACTTACTGCCTATGGACTGGATTACTGCTGCTGCGGTGACGTTGATCCCCACCAGCTTACGCCGGTCCGAGGCAGAGGCATCTTTACCCGCCACCTCATGTCGGGATAGAACCATGAGTTCGGCCAGGCTGGTGATCTTTTTGACCGGATCGGTATCCTTGTGGTTGATCAGGTTTTTAAGCAGTCCCCTGATACCTGGATCTGAGAGTTCGTTGATCTGCGGTCCGATGATGGACTCGTCCAGTGAGGTGAGTTGTTCGATGTCCGCCATCAACTCGGAGATTTGTTTTTTTTCTTCTTTCTTTGCTGACGGCAATTTGTCACGGTAATGGGCCAGCAGCGGGATCAGGGAGGCCGCAATCCGACCGTGGACAGCGTCACGCAGCGGTTTGAAGTTGTGGTCATGCTGTTGTAGAGTAATGGCCAGGTTGCGGATTTTCTGGATGTTGCCCTGGTCGTTCCGGGTGAAAAAACGTCGCTCCAGCTCAAAGGCCAGGAGAAAGTGACGGTAATCGTTGTAGGTAGGACCGGTCAGGTATTTCTCCTGAAATATCGGCATGTCCCTTGCCTCATACTCGGCCCCTTTCAG
>WFRY01000157.1 GCA_015486315.1 Desulfobulbaceae bacterium | reverse complement strand
ACCTTACGGAGTCTGCGCTTACCTCTTCGCCCATTTAAGCCTGCTCGATTAGCACAAGTATGCTTCACAGTCTTAAATGAACAGGTAAGCGTAGACTCCGAATCTAAGGCCCTCCTGAACAGTTACAGGACGGTGGTTTTGCAAGTTTTCTGCACCCACCTTCTAAGTAACAAATTTCTGGATTCCCGCTAACAGCATGCGGGAATGACGGTATTTTCGTGTGACAAATAATAAAATCGTCATCCCCGAGTGCTTTTATCGGGGATCCATTGTTACGATTAAAATAAACGCCGGGGCACCAGGCTGCACTGCTGAATAGTTACCTGACTTATAGTAACACGCAGGTTGGCGTTGAACGATTTTTCATCGACAATGTTGGATTTCGCTCATAGTTTGTTTTCCCTCAATGCAGCGTTGTAAATCGAGATGTGAGTGAAACCCGACAATGAGCTCTAACCATAAGGCACCCATCTGTTAACCCATAGGGAGGCATGCTGATGCGCAAACGGATTATCACACCTGCTCAAGATAATAATCAGGATACAGACCGGCAATGGCTGGATTTAGAAAAAATTGCAGAGGTTGAACTCACTTCAGAGGATGCGGATCATCCCATCGAATATGCATTACTGCCCGATCAAAATAGAGGATGGCGAGCCGCCGGACCGGGCGAACAGACGATCCGGCTTCTCTTCAGCCAGGCGCAGGGACTCCGGAAAATCAGGCTCCGGTTCGTGGAATCCCGTGTTGAGCGTACCCAGGAATACGTCCTGCGCTGGTCACCGGACAACGGGGAATCGTTTGAGGAAATTGTCCGGCAACAGTGGAACTTCAACCCCACGGATGCCCCGGAAGAAACAGAAGAGTATCAGGTGGAACTCCCGGCAGTCACACTGCTTGAACTGATTATCACCCCGGATATAAGCGGTGGAAACGCGGTTGCCTCTCTGGAGCAGCTGCAACTTGCCTGACACGGAGACCGGGCGAACGTAAGCGCTCCATAAACACCCTGCAACGCCTACATTCCCAAGTGTTATAACCTCAAGAGTGTCGTTAATGAAGCGGAAGCGCTTACCGGCAAACAGTTTCAGAGGGTTGTTGCCCTGGATGGAGTTTTGTTACTTATTCTCTTCTGCTTCGGTCTCACCAACGCTCTCTTCCTCAGCCTGCTCACTTTCTGCCGGAGCTGTCCTGCCGTAGAGTTGCGTCATCTGCAGCAGGTCGGCAGCAAGATCCGGAGAAAGATCTCTACCGGCGCAACGCCACTGCCAGTTCCCTCCTGCGGTACCGGGCACGTTCATCCGTGCCTCATTGCCCAGGCCCAGCAGATCCTGGAGCGGAAAGATTGCCAGATGGGCAACCGAGCCTAATGCAGCTCTGATCATATCCCGGTGGATGATTCTTCCGTCGATATTGAGATAACGCCTGGTAAAATCCATAACCTCTTCGGGCTGCTTCTCCCACCAGCCCCGGACAGTATCGTTATCGTGGGTACCGGTATAGACGACCTGATTTTTCTGATGATTATGGGGTAAAAACGGAGATGAATTCAAGCCGTTTTCAACGCCCTCAAAACCAAACTGGAGGACAGCCATGCCGGGAAAACCCAACGCTGTGAGCATCTCGGTGACATCCTCGGTAATAACCCCCAGATCTTCTGCTATAATCGGCACCTCGCTGCCGAGCTGCGCTTCTATGGCCTGAAAGAGATCTGTTCCCGGTCCTTTTTGCCAGGTACCGTTTATTGCCGTTTCTTCAACAGCCGGTATTTCCCAGTACCCGGCAAAGCCCCTGAAATGATCGATACGGATAAAGTCAAACATTGACGTGAGCAGCTCAAAGCGCTTCACCCAGAAGGAGTACTTCTCCTTTTTCATTTGCGGCCAGTTAAAAAGAGGATTCCCCCACCGCTGGCCGGTTTCACTGAAATAATCAGGCGGCACACCGGCTACGACCGTGGGCTCACCCTGTTTGTCGAGATAAAACCACTCCTGATGACTCCAGACATCACTGGAATCATGGGCCACAAAAATCGGTATATCCCCGATAATACTGATGGCCCGGGAAGCGGCATAGGCGTGCAGCTGCTGCCATTGATGAAAGAACAGAAATTGAATAAAACGATGCCGCACTATCTTATCCGCAAGTTTTTCCGCCCAGGCAGAGAGGGCTTCAGGCCTGCGCTGAACCAGTTCAGTGGGCCAGCTCACCCAGGGTTTCCCCTGATGAAATTCCTTAAGTGCGGCAAACAGGCATAAATCATCCAGCCAGTGTGCCTGTTCCCGGCAGAATTGATCGTAGAGTTTTACTATTGCAGAAGGAGTATCGGCTGAAAAATTATCATGTGCTTTTTTAAGAAGTCCATACTTGAAGGGAATGACATTGCCGAAATCAACATGCTCATCAGGAAACCACTGTTCATCAATATCCGTATCATGCAAAAGTCCCATTTCCTGCAGAAGCGTCGGACTGATCAACATGGGATTACCGGCAAATGCGGACAGGGACTGATAGGGAGAATCTCCATATCCGGTCGGCCCCAGGGGGAGCATCTGCCAGATGCGTTGTCCGGAAGCATGCAGAAAATCGATAAACTTATATGCTTCAGGTCCTATATCACCAACTCCCCAGTGTGATGGCAGGGAGGTCGGGTGCAGTAAAATACCACTGGCTCGTTCAATCGTCATGCGTGTTCAGCCTCTGTTAAAGATATTGCTGATTGTTAAAAAAAATATTCAAATGGACACCAGACAACTATAAATCATATACTGTCATAAAGATATTGTACAATGCATCCATCTTACAAGGAGAATAAATATGAAAGATCAAAGATTGACTTCTTTTCTAATTGCTGTTGTCTCTGCAGGAATAACTCTATGCAGTAACCCGGGATTTGCAAGTGACAGTGTTTCAGTGGCTGACTTTATGAAGATGAGCTACCAGGAGCGGGTCGAGATCTGTGCTCAGACAGTGGCATCAGAGGATATCGGCCACTGTGCTTCCATTCATCAACCCAAAGGGGAACCCATTACAGTCGCTGAAATCAAAAAAATAGGCGAACCCTGTTTTGCCGGTAATGTAACCGACTCCACAACCATTGCCACCTGTATCCGCTCAAAGCTTGACGACAAAGGTGTGCCCAAAGAATTCGCCTGTTTAAAGGATATTGCCAGGGCCTATGAAATCTGTTCCGGTACGGTAAACAGTACTGATATCGGCGCCTGCACAGCCTCACTCTGTACCCGTATGGAAAATAAATAACGGGTCAACAGTCCCGCATTGATGGATCCGTCACCTCCGGATCCATCATCTCTATTTCCTGTCCTCAATCCTTGCGGACAAAGATTTCCGTCCGTTTGAATGCCTTGCCGTCTGCATCAAACAGATAACAGGCATCCGCCGGAACACCGATATCAAACTGGCTGTCGGCTTTAGCCGGGGTTCCGGGACGGACACGCACTGTGAACGGCGCACAGCCCACCTCAAGATGAATAAAACTCTCCGAACCAAGATGCTCGGCAAGCTTGACCGTACCGGTAATGATACTGTCTGCCTGGGGATGATCAAGCAGCACCGTATGCTCCGGCCGCAGGCCCAGTTCTACCTGGTCACCGGGCTTGCCTGAAGAGGCGTCGGCTGAGACCTTGACCAGGCTGCCGGTGTCCAGCTTGACAATGCAGCTCTCTGCACCGATCTCATCCAGCATTCCGGTGAGAAAATTCATTTTGGGCGAGCCGATAAAACCGGCAACAAAACGATTGACCGGGGTTCGATACAGTTCCAGCGGTGCGCCGACCTGTTCAAGGTTGGTCGCAGCCCCGGAAGCAAGCGGACTGAGGACCACAATGCGATCCGCCAGGGTCATGGCCTCCACCTGATCATGGGTGACGTAGATCATAGTGGCCCCAAGCCGCTCGTGCAGTTTTGCTATCTCCATCCGCATCTTGACCCTGAGCGAGGCATCGAGATTGGAGAGCGGCTCGTCAAGGAGAAACACCCTGGGCTGCTGCACCAGGCAGCGGCCAATGGCAACCCGCTGGCGTTGTCCGCCGGACAGGGCCTTGGGTTTTCTATCCAGAAATTTGGTCAGCCCGAGTAATTCAGCGGTGGGATCAACCCGCTTGGCAATCTCGGCCTTATCCATTTTTTTAAGTTTCAGGCCAAACCCCATGTTGGCACGAACATCCATGTGCGGATACAGGGCATAGGACTGAAAGACCATGCCGACCCCCCGGTCCACCGGCGGCACGTCGTTCATGAATGCATCGCCGATATAGAGTTCACCGTCGGTGATGTCATCAAGGCCTGCAATGGTCCGAAGCAGGGTTGATTTTCCACAGCCGGAGGGTCCGACAAAGACGACAAACTCTCCTTCTTTAATATCAAGATTAATCCCCCGCAGAACGTCTCTGGCCTTTCCGGGATTATAATTCTTCACGACATTCTTCAAGAGTACGTTGGACATAATGTAATCCTTATTCTATTTAAGAGTAAGGAACAGAAATTAAATAACGTGGACAATATCGCGCTCAGGTTTAGGTCAGGTTTGATCGGTCTGATTGAACGAAACCGCAGACGTAGCAGGGCTACGATGAGGATTTCGTGATTGAAGAGCGATCAAAGATGGCCTGAAGATGAGATGCGAGATGTTCAGGTTATTTAATTTTCGTTCCTAAGCAAGAGCCGGGGATAAAAAAGTCTTATCCCTTGACACCACCGGCTGTCAGGCCGCCGACAAGCCAGCGCTGAGCCAGCAGGAAAACAATGGTAATGGGAAAGCCCGAGAGCACCGCAGCAGCGGCAAAATCACCCCAGAGATAATTCTGCGGATACAGATACTGCTGGGCACCGACTGCAAGGGTCAGCTTGTCCATATCCTGAAGCAGGATTGAGGCCAGGGGCACCTCGGTAATAGCGGCAATAAAGGCCAGGATAAAGACCACTGCCAGAATCGGCACGGAAAGCGGCAGCAGGATCAGGCGAAAGGCCTGCCAGGGAGTGGCTCCGTCCAGCATGGCGGATTCTTCAAGGGATTTATCAATGGTTTCAAAATAGCCCTTAATGGTCCAGACATGCAGGGCAATGCCGCCGAGATAGGCAAAGATCAGGCCGGGATGGGTGTTGAGCCCGAGCCAGGGCATGTACTTACCGATACGGTCAAAAAGGGCGTAGTAGGCGACCAGTGCCAGCACTGCAGGAAACATCTGAAAGATCAGCATGGCCTTTAAAATCAGGGTCTGGCCGGTAAAGCGCATCCGGGCAAAGGCATAGGCACAGGTCGTAGAGAGGGCCACGATAAGCCCGGCACTGATGGTTGCGACCTTGATCGAGTTCCACAGCCAGTGCAAAACAGGAAACGGCGGCGGCGTAACCGTACCATCGGCGTTTGTTATCGACATGCCCAGGGCCAGTCTCCAATGATCCAGGGTCGGGTTGGAGGGAATTATCTCACCCACGGAAAAGTTGCCGGTTCGAAACGAAATGGCAATAATGATCAGCAGGGGAAAAATAATTGCGGCCAGAAAAACCCACATAAAAATATGGGTCCAGAGTACCCGGTATTTGAGTGATTTCGGTTGTACCATTCCCATTGTCAATACCTCACATCATAACTGGTAACAAGATTTGTAACTGTATGTTTTCATCTTCCTTAATCATGTAAGTGATCAGGGGTGCCGTAGATTCGTACGATCGTGACTGGTCGCTATAGCCCCTCTATGCGGGCAGTCGCGATCGTACGAAGATGCGGTACCCCTGATCACTTACCTCACATCTCGTTGTCAAATTTCATTGCTTTCAGGTTGAGCAGGGCCAGGGCTCCGACAACAAGAAAGATCATGGTCGCAATGGCACTGGCCAGTCCATAGTTCTGGCCCGACCCCTCAAAGGCAATTCTGTAGGTGTAGGTTACCAGCAGGTCAGTGGTTCCTGCGGGCACGCTGGCACCGATTATATCCGGCCGGCCATTGGTCAACAGGTAAATAAGAACAAAGTTATTAAAGTTGAAGGAAAAGGCCGCAATGAGCAGAGGAGCAAGCGGCTTCATCAACAGCGGCACGGTAATTTTAAAAAAATTCTGCACAGGCCCGGCTCCGTCCAGGGCCGAGGCCTCGTAGAGATCATGGGGAATGGCCTTCAGCAGCCCCATGCAGAGGATCATGATGTAGGGATACCCCAGCCAGGTATTGACGATCAGAATCATCATCTTGGCCAGCCAGGGGTTGGAAAACCATTCAGGTTTGATGCCGAATACGGAGTTGAGCAGCATGTTCAACTCACCAAAATTCTGGTTAAAGAGTCCCTTGAAGACCAGAATGGAGATAAAGGCAGGCACGGCATAGGGCAGAATAAGCATCAGCCGGTACAGACCTTTGCCCTTCAACTCCTCCCATTGGACCAGGCAGGCCAGAACCATACCGATGACCAGGGTGAGGAAGACGCTCAGCAGGGCAAAAACAACTGTCCAGATAAAAATTTGGATAAAGGGGCCCTTGATGCCGGGGTCGGTGAGTACCTGCAGAAAATTTGCCCAGCCAACGCCGACCCTGAACCCGGGAGCAATGGTTGAACCGGTAAACTCACCCTGCTCATTGATCGGCCGGTAAAATCCCAGTTCTTTATCGGGTCGTATCAGCTCACCGGTCTGCTGATTTTTCAAGGTATAGCCGTCGTCAAAAGGAGGTTCCTGAACAACGGTGTACAACCGGCCGATTGAGCCGAAATTACGTAGAGAAGTCATCTGCACCATTGCCCCGTCGGGCAGGGTAATCTGCAAATTTTTCAGCTCGTCCTTCAGGGCGATAATGGTTTTAATGGTCTTTGGTTTCTGATCAGGCAGTTTGTCAACGGCTTTGGCAGTCACGCTGTTGATCCGACCGGGGGCATCCCGGTCACTTTCCCGGTCTGCTGAATTGCCGGCTTCCAGGGAGAGCGGCGGACTGAGATAAAGCTTACCATCGCCTGCTTTCAGGCCGATCAGATACTGTTGTCCGGCTGTCTTGTATAACGAGAACGAATAGGTTTCCCCGCCCTCGGAATAGGTCTGGTTCAGTTGATAATCGCGGGCCCGATCAAGATCGAGAATATTAGTCGCGCTATAGTTGGTAAAGGCAATAATAAAGGTGTAGATCAGGGGAAACACGATGAAGATAAAGACCGTGGCCACCCCCGGAAAGATATAGCGGTAGCTGTAGGCCCTTTCACTGATGAACACATACAGGCCGACCGAGACCAGGGTCAGGGTGAGAAGGGCAAAAACAATCTCACCGCGGGCATACATTAAAACAACTGCATAACCGTTCAGCAGCGCAATAAGGCCGACAAGGCCCCATTTCAGCCATGCCCGGTTGGAATTTGTGGGGTGATCCGGTGTATTCATTGAGTTACTCCCCATGTGGAAAAGGTGAGCAGACCGACGACTGATCGATCTGCTCTTTAAGGTAAAAAATAATCCTGCAGTTGCAGCAGGCTATCAGGAAGTTACTGGACAATCCGTTTTGCCGCATCGTCAAGCGCCTCATCAACACCCTGGCGCCCGGAGGTTATATTGGTCAGAGCGGTCTCCAGGTTGGTCCAGAAGTTAATCATCTGCGGGACCGAAGGCATGGGCTCGCCGATCTTGGCATTTTCATAGGTCTGCTTGATTCTCGGGTCAGCGGCAAGTTCGGCCTGATAGGCCTTAAGCGCTACTGCACCAAGGGGTTTATCAGCGTTGACCTTTTTCAAGCCTTCAACGGTCAGCAGATAATGTTCCAGAAACTCTACGGCAAGATCGGCGTTGGGGCTTGCCGCGTTAATTGCACCGGCCATGACCCCGACAAAGGGGCGTCCCGGTTTACCGTTCAGTGAAGGGATGGCGGCAACACCGTACTTGATGCCGGCCTTGTCAAGGTTGTCCCAGGCCCAGGGACCGGTGATCATCATACCGACTTCACCTTTATTAAACGCCGCCTCCATGACACCGTAATCAACGCCTTTGGGCATATGCCCCTTATCAATGAGCTCCTTAAGGTAGGTAACCCCGGCCTTGGCGCCGTCATTATTAATACCTGTCTCCTTGACATCATAGCTGCCATCGGCATTTTTCTTAAAGGCATAGCCACCGTCAGCGGAGATGAGCGGATAGGTGAAATAGGGTGTATTGTATGCCCACATGATGGCATGTTTTCCCTGTTTCTGCAGCTTGGTGTCAAGGGCCGAAATCTCTTCAAAGGTCTTGGGCGGGTTTGCTACAATGTCCTTGTTGTAGATAAGGCCAATGGCCTCAACAGCGACCGGGTACCCATAAATTTTATCGTTGATGGTCACAGTGTCCCAGGCAAAATCATCGATCTTGGCCTTGATCTCCGCAGACGGGTTAAGGGCTTTTAACAGACCGCCGTTGACCCACTGCCCGAAACGATCATGGGCCCAGAACATGATATCCGGCCCATTACCGGCTGAGGCAAGCTGCTGAAATTTTTCCTCCACTTTATCGGGATGCGCGACCTGCACCTTAATTCCGGTATCCTCGGTAAATTTTTTACCCACTTCAGCAAGGCCGTTATACCCCTTGTCACCATTGATCCAGATAACCAGTTCACCCTCATTCATATCCGCCATTACCGGCGTTGCGAGTAATGCGACAGTACATGCTGCTGCAATCAACGTTACAACTTTATTCATTATTTCCTCCTTGTTCTTCATAAGTTAGCTACTTTCCATCAAGTGCTCTGATAAAAGTCCTGCGAACGGTTACAGAACCGGCTTTTTCTCCTTCCTGCACCAGACGCCAGGCCTTATCCACATCTCCGGCATCAACACTCTGCCGGATCAAACGGTTATACATCTCCTCTGTCTCAGGGAACATGGACGTCTGATCGGTGACTGCAGATTCCTGCTGACCGGTATTTTCTTTCTTCCGGGTCAGCTGTGCAGGCTGCTGCTCAGGTTCCTGAACCGGAGACTCAATAATTGAAGCAGCATCCTGCTCACCGGTAAAATCCTCCCATGTTGGAGCTGCAGCAAGACGTGTCTGTACGTCAAGGGCGGATATTTTCAACAACCCGGTAGATGCATGTTGGGCAACCGGTTCCGGCAGCCTGGGGTCGGCAAGGGAGCGGGCCCGGGCATACTGATCGGCAAGGCTTTTCAACTGCGTTGTCCCCTGCCGGTCCTTGTCGGTCGTAAAGATGAGAAAATACTTTTCCGCAGCAGTCTCGCTGCCCCTGGTACGATTGATTTCAAAGGTTGCCTCAAGCCTGTCAGGTTTCAGGAGACCTGACTGCTTGTAGGAAAATGCACTCGAGTCTATGACCCGACTGGGGCGAAAATTTTGTTTTAAAATAAGGATGGTTGGAACAAAAACCGTCTTGCCGGCAATGGCGTCGACACGGATGGTTGCACGGACCAGATCATCAGGCAGGACAATTCCCTTCACAAAGCTCTTGCCGGTTTTAAAGGGTATGGCCTGGTCAGTAGTGTCGATGGTGATGTATGCATTCTTCTCCGTATCAAGTTCCTGATAGTCGACCTTATCCAGTGCTGCCAGAAAGGAATCTTTCCGTTTCAGATCATTTAAAGAAGGTGCAGCACTCTCAGGAATAGAGGTATAGATAGGAGAATCGCTGTCCATGGTGGTTTGCAGCTGACACCCCGAGGACATAATGAGGATACAGAGTAGGCCTGGAAAAAGGTACGTACGAAAAAAAATGGTCATACATCACCTGAACACTTACAGGTTTAAGATAGATAAAAACACAGAGTTACAAATCCTGCGCCCATTTACCTTTTTATGCGCAGCAACGAACTTCAGGCAGCAGTAAAGGATGGGCAGTGCTGCCTGTACATCCGTTAGCGATCACAGGGTATGCAACCTTGTCTGCAACCTTGTCGTATCAATCATTGTTTTTGTAACAAGTTGCAGGGTGCCGGAGATTTTCGCAAGCAGCCTGGCGCAGCGTATTGGTCATACGTAAGCCGGGCTGATCGCGGAAAGATCCGGTACCCTGTGACCTGTTACGTACATCCTACCACCAGGCTTCAGCCTGCATACCGAAGGTCGTTCCTTCACTGTCATCAAGCTCAAGAATACCCGGGGTTTGAGGAGTATTGTTATCATTCCAGAAAGCCTGGGTAACAAACAGCCTGATCACCGGTCGCGCCCAGATGGATTCACCTGCCTGCCACTGCTGGGCAAGAGTGATTTTAGTCAGCTCACGGGTGCCGTCCTGTCCGTCACCCCAGAAACCATCCTTCACATTAACGTTGTCATACCCTATTTCCAGGGCGGTATTCATGGTTTCCGTCCACTTGTAGATCGGTCGGATACCTATGGCAAACCAATCCTTTGATCCGTCCTCAGCACCCTCTTTTGTCTCATACCAGGTTGCATACATCATCTCTACCTTGGAGCCGAGCTGGATGGAACCCTGATCAAGGACCCGCCACATGTAATCAAGGTTTGATGCGCTGTGGGAGTGGGTGTCGTTGTTGCCGGTCATGGCCATGGAATCGGTCGCATACTGGACGGTAAATTTATTGAATCCACCCAGAAATTCTCCCTGGGTATGTTCAGCGGTTAACAGAAAACCATCCTGGTCGCTGAAACCAAGTCGGTCCTGGCCATCAGTCAAATCTGCTGCACCATATTCAAGGCCAAGCTCCAGACTGCCGTTTGAATTGATATGAAGTCCTGCATACCTGGCACTGAATACATTGTTAATGACATTGGGACGAACAGTTTCCTCTTCCCAGAAATCATCTCCCAGGCCATTGGCCCAGGAGCCATCGGTATTGCGAACCCAGGCCAGAGAAAGCTCACCGGGACCGGCCTGGATATACTCGATACCGCCGCCGGCTCCGGAAAGATCCCAGTAATAAAAATCAGCCATGTGGATATCATGCCGCTGATAAAAACGCTTCCCTGCCCAGATGGTGGTTTTCTCCGAGCCGAACAGGCCGCGATACTGGGCATTGGCTTCACGAACAGAGACAACAGAATCCCGGTACGGATGCGCAGTTACCGCTCTATCACCTGATATGGCATCACTGTTTGATCCGGAGCCATCGCCTGGATCCTCTCCCCAGTCGTTCTGCTGCCCTGACTTATAGGCGATACGGGTATCTATATAAAAATTTTCAATGGATTTTTCTTTTTTCCATGCCTCATAGCCCAGTTCCAGTTCCATATAGGTCTCACACTCGTTGCCGAGCCTGAACTTGGTATCAGCGCCATTGGCCTGAAAACAGGACTGATCACCGCCACCGGCAGTTGCTCCGATCCCGGAACGCATATACCCATGAAAATCAACGGATTCTTCTGCCAATACAGGTGATGCACCGGCAAAAAAGATAAGGGCCAAGGTAACAATCTTTTTCTTCATGCAGCAGTCTCCTCTCTTCATGGGAAAAATACTTTCAAGACATTGATTTGTCAGGCCAACAAAACAAAATTGTATCTGTAAAACCATCCTGGAATAATAATGTTTCATGCTATCATGAAAAACATCTGCAAAGCAAGCAAAAATCTGTTGCTGCGAGCTACGACAACAGGCGCCCGCGCCATGATATGTGACCGTGCGGATAAGAAAATTCCAGGCGATCGCGAAAGATACCAACCCGAAGGCCGCGACCGAGGTGCAGTTCGCTTTGATTTCTGCCGTTGACAGCGGCATTGACAACGAGCAGAATATGGTCATACCCCGCCCTGGCGCCAATCTGCCAGAGTAGTTGTTCAACAATACGGCGCTGGAGAGCCGGATGCAGGGCGCAGAAAAGTTGCCGCTTGATCTGCATGGTCAGGCCGGACCGGCTGCTTACCCCCTGCTGAACGACCTGTGCTGCGGACTCGTCAGTCAAACCGGCAAGCAGGTCTTCATCCTCGGCCAGGCAGTCGGCTGTTTTGCGCAGAGATTTCCTGATTCCGGAATTAAAATGTTCTTGCAGAAATGGGAGCAGTTGATGACGAACCCGGTTGCGCAGAAACATCGGATCATTATTTGAACTGTCAAAGCAATAGGGTATCCCCTGTTCTGCCAGCCAGGCAAGGAGGGTATCCTTTTGCGTACAGAGCAGTGGTCGAATCAGATCCCTGTTCCGCATTCTCATGCCCGACAACCCCTTACGACCACTGCCTCGCAGCAGTTTGAGCAGAATTTCTTCGGCCTGATCATCGGCGGTGTGAGCCACTGCAATACAGTGTGCCTGCCTGTCCCGGGCAACAGTACGCAGTACACGGTAACGGAGGTCACGGGCAGCGTGTTCTATGGAGAGATGCTGTGTTGAGGCAAAGCCGGCCACATCAACTCTATGTTCTATAAATAAGAGTCCTAATTGTTCGGCTGCCGCGGCAACAACCCGGTTTTCCTGCCGGTTTTCATGCGGTCGCAGTCCATGGTCCACCCGGACAACGGTAAGCGTAAGAGCCAACTCAACCTGAAAAGCGGCTAACAGATGCAGCAATGCCATTGAATCCGGGCCTCCGGAAACCGCTACTATCACACCATTCCCCATCCGGACCCGACATGGTCCGCGCAGGGATTTTATAAATTGCTGCTGCAGGGAAAGCATGGACAACTGGAAAATTTTTTTGAATAGATATCTGAGAAGATAACCATCTTGATTGGCTCGTAAAAGCTACCTGGTATCACATTTTCGCCAAAATAGATTTTTACGAACCCCTCAATATTGAGTATAAAGTTCAGCTGTCGACAGAGATACGACACTATTCTTTAAATAAAAAAAACTAAAGCTCCGGATTTTCTGCGTCTCGGCAGGGAGCGACATTGGACTTTTCCTCTATACGCTACAAGAACGACTCACATGGATAAAGAGACATACCAGCAGGTTATCAGGGAACACATGAAAAATTCCTATCTGCTCAACGATGAAAAAATTAATGATATCCTGCCGGGTTTTCTGACCGCCCTGAATGGACACATGGCTGAACTTGAGCAAAAACTGGCAGTGGGGGACGCTGTTTCACTCGGCGTCAGCGGCCACACGATCAAAGGAGCCCTGCTGAACCTGGGGCTGTTTGAGCTTGCAGACCTGGCCTACCAGATAGAGCAGCAGGGCAAGCAGCCGGACAGTGATATAGACTGCCATGCCATTATTGCTCAGTTAAAAAAAGGAATTGCAATAGTCACCAGCAGCAACAGTCCGCAGCCCTGATGTCGCGTCAACGATGAAATGACGCGACAGGCATCGTCTTTTATTTTTTTGGACCCTCATCACAGCAGGCCAGGGGATCCCGGGTACCGGCCGGATTCAGAATTTTAAAAAACCGGGCGCTGATATAGATCAGCACCATTAAAACCACACCACCTACAAGTCCGTCCAGGGCCCGTTCAAACACGGTTGCCATTCCGGCTTCCACTCTGATATTTATTATAAAATATACAAAGAGAACAACCAGCTGCCAGACAGGACATTTTTTCGTACCGCAATAATTGGTCATATCCACCTCCTCTGCACAGTGCTATCGTCAAATTCGGCTGTCAACCGGTACGACGCAGTCCTGTTGAAGAGTCAACAGCTCCCGAACCAATGAAGTCCGGGAGCTATGTATCAAGTTATAAGAGGTTATGCCGTGCGGCACACCTTTTTCTGTTACTATCAGTCACTCTTGAACTCGGCAACCAGGGCCTGAATAGAAGCCTTGGCATCACCAAAGTACATCCTGGCATTTTCGGCAAAGAACAGCGCATTCTGAATTCCGGCAAAACCGGGATTCATGGACCGTTTCAGTACAATAACAGTCTTTGCTCTCTGGGTCTCAATGATAGGCATACCATAAATCGGGCTCGACTCATCGTCAAGGGCAGCCGGATTGACAACGTCATTGGCCCCGATAACCACGCAGACATCAATAGTGTCCATACGGGGATTGATATCATCCATCTCCACCAGCTGATCATAGGGGACATTGGCCTCGGCCAGCAGGACATTCATGTGACCGGGCATACGGCCGGCAACAGGATGAATGGCATAGGAGACTTCCGTATCATTGGCCTCCAGCAGGTCACCAAGTTCCTTGACCACATGCTGGGCCTGGGCAACGGCCAGACCGTAACCGGGAACAAAAACCACGGAGTCCGCAGCCTCGAGGATATAGTAAACATCCTCTGCCGAGGCAGGACGAACTTCGCCCTGGGGTCCGTCACTGTCGCCCTGACCGGCGGTAGTTGTACCGAAACCGGAAAACAGGACATTGGACAGAGACCGGTTCATGGCCTTGCACATGATGTTGGTAAGAATCATTCCAGAGGCACCGACCAGGGCACCGGCCACGATGAGGATGTTATTGGAGATAACAAAACCCGCTGCACAGGCGGCAATACCGGAATAGCTGTTTAAGAGCGATATAACAACGGGCATGTCGGCACCCCCGATGGGAATGGTGGACGTCACACCGAATCCAAGCGCCACAAGGATAATCAAGATAAACAGCGCATACCCTGCACCGGACTGGGGGGTCATACAGAATAGAACGGCCGCTATTACAGCCGTTGCCAGGATGGCGGCGTTTATAATATGCTGCCCCTTGAAAACCACGGCCTTCTGAGTGATCTTACCTGCAAGTTTGCCAAAGGCAACCATGGAGCCGGTAAAGGTCACGCCGCCGATAAAGGCTGACAGAAAGGCTACAATTGCGATAAACACCGACATTTCAGGATGCTGGTGGTATTCAGCCCAGGCCAGTAACAGACTGGAAATACCGCCGAACCCGTTGAACAGGGCAACCATTTCCGGCATGGAGGTCATCTCCACCTTTACCGCTGCAACAATACCGATCCCGGTACCGATGGCCATTCCCAGGAGGATCCACTTGTAGTCCAGGCCCTGGGCCATCAGGGTAAAGATAATGGCAATAAACATGCCCAGGGCGGAAAGCAGGTTGCCGCGCCGGGCCGTTGCCGGAGACGAGAGCATTTTCAAGCCGAAAATAAACAGCGCGGCTGAAATGACATAGGCAAAATTAATCAACAGAGGGCTCACTTGGCACCTCCTTCATCTTTTTTCTTGAACATCTCCAGCATCCGGTTGGTTACCACGTAACCACCGACCACATTGATGGTGGCAAAGGCCACGGCCAGGGTACCCAGCAGCGCGGAAAAACCATGGTTGCCCATTTTCAGGGATGCCAGCGCACCGATCAGGGTAATTCCCGAAATTGCATTTGATCCGGACATGAGCGGTGTATGCAGGGTAGACGGCACCTTGGATATGAGCTCAAAGCCCAGAAAAATTGCCAATACAAAAACAAAGGTTAGATATACCGGTTCCATTGCTCTCCTCTCTTACTTTTTCATGATGCTTTTATACATCTCGCTGACGATTTCACCGTTATGAGTGATCAGAGCACCCTGCATGATCTCGTCTTCACGATTCATATTGAAAACCTTGGCCTCTTTATCCCAGAAATGATCAACAAAGTTGCCCAGGTTGGACGAGTACATCTGACTGGCCGTCTCGGCCACCCGGCCGGGCAGGTTGCCCAGACCAATCACCTTGACGCCCTCGATCTCGACGATCTTGTCCACTTCCGCGCCCTCGACATTACCGCCCGTTTCCACGGCCATGTCAATAATAACCGAGCCCGGCTGCATATCGGAGATCATAGCTTTATCGACAATGCGCGGTGCCGGACGACCAAACAGCTGGGCCGTGGTGATAACCACGTCGGCTGCCGCACAGGCCTTGGCCATTTCCTCTTTCTGCTTGGCCATCTGCTCCGGAGTCAGTTCCTTGGCATAGCCGTCCTTGGTCTGTCCGGTATCTCCAAGATCCACCTTGACAAACTTTGCTCCCAGCGACTTAACCTGTTCTTCGACAACCGGGCGGGTATCAAAGGCCTCAACCCGGGCGCCAAGCCTTTTGGCCGTAGCAATGGCCTGCAGACCGGCAACACCGACACCGATGATAAAGACCCGGGACGGTTTAATTGTACCGGCCGGGGTGGTCATCATGGGAAACACCTTATCCAGGTGCTCGGCACCAAGAATAACCGACACATAACCGCCCAGATTGGCCTGGGAGGAGAGGACGTCCATTTTCTGGGCAACGGTTGTCCGGGGAATCATCTCCAGGCTCACCGCGGAAATACCGGCATCTTTAAGCTTGTCCACCAGTTCGACCTCGTTAAAGGGGTCAAGATAACTGACATGGACACAGCCCTTTTTCATCAACTCAACTTCATCCATGGGCGGCTTTCGCAGTCGCAGAACAATATCGGCTGCCCCGAGCATCTCTTCCCGGGAGGTGCCGATGGTGGCCCCTACTTTCTGATAATCCGCATCCTCAAACCGACAGGTCAGGCCAAGGCCGGATTCAATCTCCACCTGTGCGCCAAGCTTAACCAGCTTATCAACCGTAGGCGGTATCAGAGGAACACGTTTTTCCCCCTCATGGATTTCTTTCATGACCGCAATCTTCATAAAGTCACTCCTTGCTGTTTACAAAAAATGGTAACTATTCAGGTGGTGCAGAAACTTGCAGAACCACCGTCCTGTAACTGTTCAGGAGGGCCTTGGATTCGGAGTCTACGCTTACCTGTTCATTTAAGACTGTGCAGCGCGTACCTGTGCTACTCGAGCAGGCTTAAATGGGCAAAGAGGTAAGCGCAGACTCCGTAAGGTGCTCCTGACTAGTTACCAAAACAAAACATAAACAGCCCGACGGAAACTGCACTGTCGGGCATGTCTGTTCGCGTTTTTCCTGCCCTGAGCTTTATACGAACAGGGCAAGGAAAAATATAAAAGATAATAATCGGATTATATGTACACGAAAAAGAGAAAAAAACCCACTGGAAAACAACTTTTCATTCAGAAATTCATAAAGATACTGACTTGATACATAACCTGCTTAAATGAATCCAGATTCATTTCACAGCAGTATCACGGCCAAGACGGGCCAGCAGGCGCTGATGGATGTTGTCAAAACCGCCGTTGGACAGGATGGCAATGACATCACCGGGCCGGGACTGATCTGCTAAAAAATCCAGAATTGCATCAGTGTTGGGAAAATACTTTGCTGCAATCCCCTGGTCAACAAGGGATTGCACAAGTTGATGTGATGAAAACTGTTCGTCGGCCGGTACAGTGCTCAGGGGGACGATCTCCCGGACAACCACCATATCCGCACCTTGAAAGGATGATGCATACTGCTCCTGAAAAACCGCTCGACGGCTGGAGTTGGTGCGTGGTTCAAATACTACAATCAGACGGCGGTCAGGCCAGCCGAGATGCAGCGCATTAATGGTTTCCTTGACGGCAGTGGGATGATGGGCAAAGTCATCCAGGACAAGAATATTGTTCACCTCGCCCCTGATCTGCTGACGACGTTTAACCCCTTCAAAACTTGCCAGACCATTACTGATGGCTTGCCGCTCAAAACCGAGATGATCCATAAGGGCAATCACGGCAAGTGCGTTCAATCCGTTGTGTTGCCCCGGCATGGGTAGAGTAAATTGACCGTAGCGACTGTCGTCCTTATAGACGGTAAAGGTACTGGTCAGGCCGGAGACGGAGAGATCACGCAACTGCCACCTGCAGTTTTCACCCGTTCCGTAGCTGATCACCGGGCAGGCGGACAGACCACTGATCTCTGCAACCACCGGATCATCCATACAGGCCACCAGGGCCCCCTGCGCTGGAATCAGCTGGACAAACGCAGCAAAGGAGGCCTTAATTTGATCCAGATCTGCAAAGATATCGGCATGATCAAACTCAATTGAGGTAAGAACTGCACAGTGTGGCCGGTAATGGAGGAACTTGGAAACCTTGTTGAAAAAGGCGGTATCGTATTCATCCCCTTCAACCACAAAAAAATCGCCCTCGCCAATACGGTAATTGCGGCCAAAGGCCTCGACAATACCGCCTATGAGAAAACCGGGAGAACTGCCGGCCCGGTACAGTGCAGTGGCCAGCATCGATGAGGTGGTGGTCTTTCCGTGCGTACCGGCTACAACCAGGGATGTTTTATCGTGCAGAAAAAAATGTCCCAGGGCCTGGGGCATGGAAAGGTAGGGAATCCGTAATTTGGCCAGCTGTTCGGTTTCCGGGAAAACGGCCTGGATAACGTTGCCGACAATGACCAGATCGGGCCGGGGCTCAAGATTTTCAGGGAGGTATCCCTCCATAACATCAATACCGGCCATGGCTAAAAAATCGGACATGGGCGGATAAACATTCTGATCGGAACCGGTTACCTGAAAACCGCTCTCCTTGAGCATCCCGGCCATGGCCGCCATACCGGTACCACAGACACCCATGATATGGATGTGAGATATATGATCCGGTACCCTGTTCAGGACAGGATCGAGAAGAGCCGCCATCAGAGCGTCTTTGCCGATTCTTTTACAGTCTGGAACACCCGCTCATAGGTCTCTTCAAAGTTAGCCGGTGTCAGACGACCGACCTCGATAAATTTGACAACAATCTCCTTGGTCACCTTAAAAACCGCCTCATCGGTAACAGGACGGTTGCAGGATTGGACATTTTGTTTTTCAGACATCCGGTAACTCCATTGATAAATCTTTCCGTTCACCGCAGAAACGGCAACAGGGCAGAGACAACTTTTAAGGTAAAAAAACCCCTGGAGCCGGGAAGAAGGCCAATTCCAGTCCGGAGCAACAGGGGTTCTCTTCTCGCACGGAAAAAACCTATGCAGCACTCCCCGGGAGAATCTCTGAAAATGACGAGGAACCTTGAAAAATTTTTTCTCAGCCTGATTTCGTCAGGCGGTCAAGCCACACCACTAACAAACATCCTGAGTATTCAAGGTGTTCAACGATCAGTTCCTGGATAATGATACGAAATCAACAGCCTCAGCATAGGCAATCAATGATTGCAGATCCACCCGGGATCCCTTCAGCGTAATCATAAAACGCCCGGCCACTACAATATTGATATCGCCACTGCGCATTCCATTGTCATATTTAATAATTGCACGCTGCCCCTTGATCGTTTTCAGGGTACCGCCGGAAGCCCCGGCAAACATGGGATTATTGAGCATCATCATCACCGACTGCAACACCGGAGAATCAGAGACAATTTCTATGGAGACCTTAGCATCACCTTTCTTATACTCACGACTTACAGTAACTCCACCCCCGAAAACCGCTGTACCAAGTGTCTGGGCATTGGCTGGTTTCCCATCCCAGCCGGCCAATGGTTCAGGCAGCAGGTCTTTCATTCGCTCGCTTTTTTTCTGGCGTACCAACTGAGATGCATAATCCAGATTAGAGGCTGCACCTGCAAGATCACCGGCCTTGTATTGTTTTACGGCCTCGTTAACAGTCGTCAGCACATCGTCCTGATCTTCAGCACCAATTGCCTGCATCGGCAGACAGCATACGGCCAGGACAAGCAGGAATAAAACGGTTCGTGGTGTTATCATATAGTTCTCCATAAATGGATACATTTTTTCATGCAGACGTGATACCAACACAGTGTATTTGTGTCAAGTAGAGAACAGTTATTGCCCTACTTATAGTTTATCGTAAATGAATTGATACCCTCTATTGATGGTACGCTGTTCGCACCCTTATACTATCTATACCGGTGTTCTCACGATACCCCCTTTCTACGAAATTCCGGCCCGAAGACAGGATGCGATATGAGGTTTTCTCTTTTGCATAATAAGGAAGAAAAAGTGATTCCCTGCGTAATCGCTTTTTTTGTTATTAGCAAATGAATATTAAAACCACCAACATATTCCGTAATTACGTTATATTTTTCCGTTTTTAAGAAAATCTACAGCGTGATTTTGCCTGTAAGCTGCAATGTCCGCTGCTGTCTATCCATAATCATGGTATTGCCTGTCTTTACGTAACGATCTAAAATAATATTTGAAATACCAATTAGATACGAGCGGTTTCTTTTCTATGGTTCTTTCCTGTTAAGAAAATCCCTGTACCTGAACATCCTTTAGATCGTATCCTTAGACAAGATCTGAGGTTATTTTGTTATTGGAATGCATGTTGCAACTATTTTATCGGGCACAGCAGATAGAAATAAATGGATTTCTCTGTTACGCTTCATGAGGCTGGCGGCAAGGATGTACTCTGGGGGACATAGCCGTCAAGCTAAAAGAGTTTGTCGATATATCAATATCTTGTAGGTCGGGTTAGCGGCTCAACAACTGCGCCTGTTGGGTTACGCTGCCTTTAGATTCTTTGTCAAGTTGGAGATAAAAAAAATTCAGCGTAACCCGACAAGATGTGACGAGGTACCACGCTAACCCAACCTACGGTTTTCATGTGAAATTTTGCTTAGCTTGACGGCGATGCTCCGGGGGACTCTTGCAACGCATATTGTTACGTCCCGGGTTGGTACAATAAGAGAAAACAGGCAGGAAAGGGGGAGAACGTGGGAACGAAAAAAAGATGCAAAGGGAAAATACTGGTTCAGCTGTTGGCAGGACTTTTCTGTTGTCTGCTCCTTGTACAGCAGGCGTCCGCTGTCCCTGACCGTCTCAATTTTCAGGGGGCCCTGACCAGTGCGGACGGCAGCCCTCTTGATGACGGTACCTATTCAATCACCTTTTCCCTCTATGATGCACCATCGGGGGGAACGCCTCTCTGGACCGAGGAACAGTCGGTCAGCCTGGTGAAGGGTATCTTTTCCGTTGAGCTCGGCGCTGTAAATTCTGTTGTTCCCGACCTGTTTTCCGGTGACAGTTATCTCGGCATGGCAGTTGGTTCGGATGAAGAAATGACCCCGCGTCGCCGGCTGTTGTCCGTGGGATACGCATTCAAGGCCGATGATGCCGACACCCTCGACGGTTTGGATTCAACGCAACTGGGCGATATAACCGAGGTCGTCTCCGGTACGGGACGCATGGGCGGCGGCGAGACCGGCAGCGTTGAACTGGAGGCCGATACGGACATTCTCCAGCGCAGGGTCAGCGGTACCTGCGCGGCAGGCTCCAGTATCCGTATGATCAATAATAACGGCACAGTGGAATGTGAACCTGATGCCGATTCAGGTGGTGATATTAAAGGTGTTGTTGCCGGCACTGGTCTGACAGGAGGCGGGGATGAGGGCGCCGTGACCCTGGCTGCCAATACCACCTATCTGCAGCGCAGGGTCGCCAATGGCTGTACTCCGGGCAACAGCATTCGCGTGGTGAATATCGATGGCACGGTAACCTGTGAAGCCGATAACGATTCAGGCGGGACTGTCCAGACCGTTGTTGCCGGTGCCGGGCTGAGTGGTGGGGGCAGTGGAGCGAGTGTTACCGTAAATGCCGCTGTTCCGTTCATCCTGACGTCCGCAGATCCGGGAGGGGTATTACGTGGCAATAATACCTACGAGGGCACAGGGTCGGGGTACGGTCTGTTCGGCAGTGCCAGCGGAGATATGGGCAGTGGGGTTTATGGATATGCCGGTGGTGCAGGTGTCGGCGTGTATGGGTCTAGTACAGAGGGCATTGGTGTCCAGGGTACTACCGGGCAATCCTATGCCCATGCAGGGTATTTCAGCTCAAATGTTGGGGTGGGTCTGTGGGGCGCCTCAGTTTATGCCTATTCCAACAGTCTCTCCGGAATAGCGGTATGGGCCCACAATGCTGACCCTGCGGGCACTGATGCCGCTGTTGTTATCAGCCATGACGGAACCGGTCCACTGCTGAAAGGGTTTGGCGGTGACGGGGGCAATGAAGAAATAAGAATTGATAACAATGGGTCCGTCCACATCTACAATGAGGCAGGTGCGGAATCCATACGTCTGAATCCCGATGGCGGAGGATATTTTGCAGTGGATGCTGCCAACGGCACCGGAATTTATGCCCAGTGTACCTCCACGGGCGGCTGGGCCGGTGTTTTCCGGGGAAAAGTAAAAATCCTCAACAACAGCGGCGAGACCGTGGTTGAGCTGGGGGAAGGACTTGACTATGCAGAGGGTTTCGATATCACGGATCCCCATGCTGTCGAGCCGGGTTCGGTCATGGTCATTGATCCCGATAATTCCGGTCATCTTTCCCTGAGCCATGAACCCTATGATAAAAAAGTGGCGGGAATCATTGCCGGTGCAAACAGTCTCGATTCCGGGGTTCGCCTGGGTGCCGGTCAATTCGACCATGATGTCGCCCTTGCCGGCCGGGTTTACTGCAATGTCGATGCCGGCGAACATGCCATTGAAATCGGTGACATGCTGACAACCTCCAGCCTGCCGGGATACGCAATGCCTGCCAGTGACCTCTCCCGTGCTCAGGGCGCTGTTCTGGGTAAGGCCATGCAGAGAATGGAACAGGGCAGCAAGGGAAAGATTCTTGTCCTTGTGACCTTACAATAACAGCCCGGGGAAACATCATGCGTAAAATCTATATTCCACTGTTGGCCATTACTCTGGCAACAGCGTTGGCCCTGGCCGCCGTCTCTGCCCGGGGGGAAGAGAGAATAACCATGGAGCAGGTGAAAGAGGCTCAGCATGTGAGCAGGGTGCGGGCCGAGGCTGATCCAGCCCTGAAAAAACTGGACCGGAATGATCGCAGCTACCTGCGCCATGAAAATTCCTTATTACATCAGGTCTCGTATTACCATCAGAGGAAGATCGGCCGGGCCATTGTTGAAAATGATTTTATCCGTTACCGGCTCGATACCGGGACCGGAGAAAAAATCAGCGAAACCAGGCACTGGCGTCAGGGACTGCCCGACCGGTTACCGAAAATCATCGACCAGGCCGTTGCGGAATCCATGGTCAAGGGTGAGGTTCTCTCCACAAGGCTCATGTATATTTCGCCTCAGTCGGAAATTTTCAAGATCAAGCCGGTGCCGGAAAACCCCTGCTGGATAGTCCGAAGCCGCAACGGCCAGGCCAGAGAGGTTACCGTTGTCGATGCCGTAACCGGTGAAATTCTGGGCCCGGGTCTTCCAGCACCCTATGAAGGGTTTTCGATGCACGGTCCTGATTGGGACAACTGCGACAACAATTCACCCCTCTGGTACGACCATGCGGAAAATGCCCGCTACTGGTTTGAACAGATGGGCTACAGCAGTGAACGGGTGGGGAGCGCCTTGCAGGCCGTTGTTCAGAGCCGTATTCAATCAGATGATACGGTCATGTTCTATGAACTGGATCACGGGGGTGCCTATTCCTATCACAACAGGTGCGAAGAGGATATTACTTCCGCTGAAATCGATACCTGGATGGAGAATTATGCCCCCATGGGATTTGCCTTCATAGGCAGTTGCCTCGGCCTCGTCCACACGGGAAACGGGACCTTTGAACATGAATTCAGAAAAGAAGGGATGGACGAAGATACTGTCGTGGTAGGATACAACGGCATGAGCGATGCGGTCTGCGAGGATGACTGCTGGGGTCATGCCATCGCCTGGCAGACCAAGCTCTTTTCTGAAATGAAAAACGGCGAAACGGTTGCCTATGCCTATGCCCGAGCGAACCTGGATTACCCGGACTGCACGGACGATGGCCGCAACTGCATGTTGTTCACAGGGGACGGCAATCTGAAGTTTTCAGGAGATGACCTGCCCAGGGCGACAAGAAGCATATCCGGTACGGTTCTGAATTACAGCATACTTGGTTATGATATCTCACCCCTGCCTGGAGTTCCCAGCCGCCTGAACTACCGACCATATTTTGTCAGGGATAACCTGGAAGTGCCTTATTCCGGTCATCTGACACTCATTCCGACAACAACCTACCGGTATGTCGACCTTGCATTTCTCAACAATGCAAAACTGACGGTAAACGGAGACTATCTCCATGCAGACGGGGCCAACGGCGGTGTCCGTTTTGTTTCCGGTTTGAATCAACACAAGGGAATCGAGGTCTTGGGGGAACTGAAGATATATAATGGGGGCGAGATCCGGGTATTTGAATGATCCCGTGTCCTGTATGGAAGGTATTGGCGGCGCAAACATGCTGTACACAAAGGTGCCGGACAATCAGATGTGCACTTGACTCCAGCACATACCATATTTTGTGGTTGATGGTGTCTTTTGGATCGAAGTCTACGCTATCTCCGGCCAACAGCATGCCGGAATGACGGATTTGAAGATAATTCCGATCGTCATCCCCGAATGT
>WFRY01000156.1 GCA_015486315.1 Desulfobulbaceae bacterium | reverse complement strand
GATGGCTGCCCTGAAAAATGACGGGACCTTTCAGCTGAGCGACGATGACATTCGCGAGGTGTTTCATCGAACCGGAAAACAGGCCCACGGCGGCTATTGCGGTCTGACCGGCACCTGTGGGATTGCCCCCGCTCTTGGTGCCTGTGTCGCCATCCTCACCGGTTCAAAATGCGGCACAGACAACAAGCAGCGACTCACCATGGAGCTTGTCTCCAGGGTGGTCAGGGCCATCACCGAATTGACCGGGCCAAGCTGCTGCAAGGCGTATATACGAACCTCCCTTGCGGTTGCAGTCGATTTTTTTCAGCTAAATTTTCCCCTTAATCTGCCCGGGAAAGATATCAGCCCCTGTCAGCACACGGCAAAACATCCCCACGGCTGCAGGCAGGAAAAATGCCCCTATTACCCGTATGCCCCATAGACAAAGAGAACAACAGTCCCGTCGCCCAACTTTGCGAACTTATTTGTCAAAATTTGTAATTCCAGCATGTTAACATGGTTAAAATTTTAGTATGGCACTACCAGGCTTATCGGCTATATCGAGGACGGCAATCTTTCCATTGACAACAACATGGCGGAAAACTCCATTCGTCCCTTTGTCGTGGGCGGAAGAACTGGCTGTTCTCCGGCACTCCCGAGGGAGCCGAGGACAGCGCTCTGCTGTACAGCCTGATTGAAACCGCCAAGGCCAATAAACTGGAGCCCTGGGCCTACCTGTGCCATATTTTCGACCGCCTACCGCTGGCCGCCACGCTGGAAGATTTTGAGGCCCTGCTGCCCTGGAATATTAACCGGGAGCAGTTGGCCATGCCGGCAATGAGGGCATGTGCTTGATGAGGCGCTTACAAAGAACTGACTAACCGCCGCAGAAGCCCTGTACCACTTCCTTGGTTGATAGATGAGGTCAACGATGTGGTACGTGGTTGGGCAGCATATTTTCATTATGGAAATAGCTCCAAAGTCATGGGCCGGGTCAGGTGGTTCACAGAGGAACGGTACGTAAGCATCTACGTGTCCGCTATAAGGTACGTACCAGAACTAGAGGGTACAACTGTTTTTCAATGAATTTCCTCTATCAACAGCTTGGTATGTATAAAGTTCCAACGCATGCAAAATGGAAACAGGCGCAAGCCTTACAGTGAAGGACATCGGAAAGCCGTGTACGGGAGAACCGTATGCACGGTTTGATGAGGGAGCATTGAGGAAGTAGGGCTTTTGGGCACGTAGTAACCGCGTGCGGCGAGGCGTCACACTAAAAAATCCAAAGAAGTCTGCTGAATCAGTGCTCTACTCTACCCTTTTTCAAGATATTTCCTGAATCATTCTAATCATCCCAAGGGTTAATAACGTTTACACCTGCGGCTTGGAATGGGCTGACGTCACATGTCGCGACGCTAAATCGGTTAGTAGCCGCAATAGCTGCAATATATCCATCTGCTGCAGCAATTGCTAAGCCGGCAGATTTGGCTTTTGCCATGAGTTCAGCATAAGCGGTCGTGCAGTCCATATCAAACGGACGAACACGTCCGGAAAACAGCGGCAAAATTTGATTTTCAAGACCGGTTTGCAGCTCATTTTGTCGCTTTCCAACAGGAAGGTTTGCAACTCCAAAACGCAGTTCCGCGACAGTGATTGCTGATAAATATAGCGTTTCTAATGATTGTGCATCAAGCCAGTTAATAACACGGGCCTCAGGAACACGACGCAACGGTTCCGAAATTACATTTGTATCCAACAGTATCATTCAAAATCCACCGGTTTGGCCGGAGTTTCATCTCTGCTTTGCTCAAAAATCGAAAACTCATCATCGCTCAAATTGATTTTGTGACCAATGCCGGCAAGTAATGAACCAAGTTTTAGCCTTCCTTCCGGCTGGACGGCATTTTTCAATATATCACGAATTTCAGCTTCCGCGCTTCGGCCACGCTGTGCTGCTCTAACCCGCAAAGCGCGATGAACCTCATCCGGTACGTTTCTGACTGTGACTGATGGCATGATTTCACCTCCGCATTATGCTTTATTTGCTTGCACTGTATCACAATGCAAGCAAATAAAGCAAGGGTCGCACCATTTTTCCCAAAAAGCTGTGACCGATGATGTGGTATGATCTAAAAAAACAAAGCAGGATATTTCCCATGGCAGTCATAGCCGGTTTCCGGTCTTTCCCGATCAACCTTGTTTCTGATTTCACGAACCATACAAGTAGTCTCAAGTTTGAGGAATTTTCAGCGAGTTATTCTTCGAAGTGGCAGTATTCATAGCCATCTTCAACCAGGCAGATGTATGAACACAGATGTACCCTTACCCAACTCACTCCTGATATCAACACTCCCCATATGCGCCTGAGCAATGTGCTTGACAATGGCGAGTCCAAGACCTGTACCGCCAAGTTTTCTGCTCCTCGCCTTATCGCTGCGATAGAAACGCTCAAAAATACGAGGCAGATGGTCCTCGCCGATTCCCACCCCGAAATCCTGTACCACTATGCTAATCTGTGACTGTTTTCCGACAGTTTTTCTCTTGGCCCGGATTTGGATTTCACTGCCATGATGGCTGTATCTCACCGCATTGATAATCAGATTGACCACTGCCTGTTCCAGCAGGACCGTATGCACATTGGCAACGAGCCTTTCCGGACATTCAAGCTGCAATGCTATATCTTTCTCTGCTGCACGGGGAGTGCAGGAATGAATGGCCTCTTCCAGTATCGGCTTGAGTTTATCAGGATGCAACTCAATCTTTTCCACCCCGGTCTGCTGTTCAATACGTGAAAGGAGTAGAAGGTGGTCAACGATGGCATTGAGGTGATTTGTTTTTTTAAGGGCAATTTTCAGGAAACGAATACTGTGTTCCCTGTCTTCCAGTTCATCGTCAAGGACTGTTTCAACGTAGCCCCTGATGGATGTAATGGGGGTTTTCAACTCATGGGAGACATTTGCAACAAAGTCTTTTCGCATCTTTTCCAGCAAACGCATCCTGGTTACATCATGAAGGACCAGGAGCAGGCCGATGCTGCTTTCCTTTTCATCCAGGAGATGAACACAGTTGGCAAGCAGGAACATGTCGTTTCCGTTCAGACTGAGCTCAATTTCATCTTCCACACCCTGGACGTTTTCATGGACACGTTCCAGTATCTGCAGCAGGCCGATATGACGGATAAGTTCCTGGACAGGTTTCCCCTTACTTCTTCCGGCGTCAATACCCAGCAGCTCTGAGGCCGATGAATTCAAACTGATGAGCCTGTCATCTGAGTCGACGGTCAATACCGCTGCCTGCATGGAATCAAGGACCGTCTGCAGTTCGTTTCTCTGTTGCAGGATCGTTACAATCCGATCCTGCAACTGGTCGGCCATGGAATTGAGGGCATGGCACAGCGTGGCTATTTCCGTGGCCACATGGGCGGGTGAAACGAGGTGGGGAGTGAACTTTCCGACGGCAAAGCGCTCAGCGCCCTTGGTCATTTCCTCCAGGGGCCCGGTAATAAGGCGGGAGACAAAGACGGTCACAAGAGCTGCCGCAATGAGCACCACAATCATGGCCAATGTCATATCTTTTTTGACCTTGGACACAGTCTGTTCCAGCCTGGAAACGGAAACAGAAATCCTGAGCATTGCCTGGATAGTCTTTTTCTCTTCCTCCCCCTCCTTAAAGAGAGGGATAGCGACATAGAGCATTTTTTCGCCGATGGTCTTGCTGAAGCGCACGGAAGAGCCCTGGCCCCGCTCCGCAGCTTCCAGGAACTCGGGCCGGTTATGGTGGTTATCCATTGTCTCAGGATCAGCCAGCGAATCACTGATAACAAGACCTTCGGGAGAAACGAGCGTGATTCTGGATGAGGTTTTTCTGGCAACTCTCCGGATAAATCCATCCAGAGCAGGAAAATTCTTTTCCCCCAGCAACTGCTGAACCTGCTCCTCTATGGAACGGGCCCGCGCAAGCAATGAACTCCTGGTTTCATCGAAATAAAACCGGTGGATCGTGGAGGAGCTGTACCAGATCAGGGCCAGCATGGCCCCGATGGTGATCAGAATGGTTGCCGGAAAAATATGATAGATCAGTTTCCTGGATCGCATTCCCTTCTCAAGCCTTAAAACGGTAGCCGATTCCGCGAACTGTTTCAATCAACGCACCGGCCTTGCCGAGTTTCTTTCTCAGTCCAAAGATCTGTACGTCAATGGCCCTGGGAGTGACCGAATAGTCATGGCCCCTGGCATTATCAATGATCTGCTGCCTGCTGAATACCCAGCCGGGTCTCCCTGCCAGGAGGCTGAGGATACTGAATTCGGTCATGGTAAGGTTGATTTTTTTATCTGCCAGCATCACCCTGTACCGGCCGGGATCAATGTAGAGGTCTCCGTGGCGGATGATCTGTTCCCTGCTGTTTTTTTGATCTTCGGCCCTCTCTTCTTCCTGGCCGCGCCGCAACACCGACTTGATTCTGGCAACAAGAACTTTGGGGCTGAATGGTTTGGTGACATAGTCATCACCTCCTGCCTCGAGCCCGGCAACGATATCACTCTCCTCGCCCTTGGCGGTCAGCATGATAATGGGCAGCGTTCTGTAGAGTTTATTTTTACGAATAGTGCGACAGACGTCATAGCCCGACATTCCCGGCAGCATCAGGTCAAGGATCAGGCAGTCAAAAGACTGTCTTTCGAGCTGCAGCAGCCCCTCCTCACCATCATCAGCACAGGTAACGTGAAATCCGCCCTTGAGCAGATTAAACGAAACAAGCTGCTGGATGTCCTCATCGTCCTCGATGATAAGTATATGTTTTTTCGTCATATTACTTTGTCGGTATATTATGCTCTTAAAAAACCTCTGTCACCTGTTTCCATCCTTTATATATGGAGTATTCCCATCAGTAGTCAAGTGATACCTCCCCGCTAACACAATCCTAACAGTATCATAACACACGGCGAACAATTACCTTCTATTGTGTTGCAAAAATAATCTTCAAGGCGGCGTGACAGTATGCATAGACATTTTCATTACGAGATCGACAGATTACAGAAAAAACTCCTGACCATAGGTTCCATGGTGGAAGATCGGGTGCGCAAGGCATGTTCGGTGATTGAGTCCGAAGATGTGGAACTCGCCAGACAGATAATCAAATCGGACTGGGAAATCGATGAACTGGAAATGGAAATCGAAGAGGAATGCCTGAAGATCATGGCCCTCTATCAGCCGGTGGCCAGGGATCTCCGTTTTCTGGTGACAGTCATTAAAATCAACAGCGAGATGGAGCGGATAGGTGATTACGCCGCTCTTATCGCCAAACGGGTCAAACGGATTTCCCGAGTTGACAACCATGCATTTCCCTTCAATTTCAGGGAAATGACAGACAAGGTCATTAACGAGCTCAAAATGAGTATCGATGCCCTGGTGGATCGAAATGTCGGGCTGGCAAAGCAGATCTTTACCCTGGACCAGGAAGTCAACGCCCTGCGCAGCAAAGGCTACAGGATGATCATCAGTGAGATGAACTCCCAGCCTGAACACACCACCTCTCTGCTTAACTTTTACCTGGTCATACGGCACCTGGAACGAATTGCGGACCGGGCAACCAATATTGCCGAGGATATCATCTACATGGTCGATGGCGATATTGTGAGAAAGAAACTGGATTCCGACCTGGGGTAACGGAGAACTTAATGGCAAACCTCACTCTCTTCATCACCCTCCTGGGGCTGATCAGTTTCGGCTATCTCTACGGTCGAAAATACGCCTTTGCCACCGGCAACAAGACAGGAGGTGTGCAGATGCTCCATTCACGGCCCGTCTACCACGGTTTACTGATAGCCCTGTGGTGTGGCCTGCCTGCCTTGTTTCTCCTTATCTTCTGGCAGGTTATAGAGCCGTCGGTCATTTCATCCATGGTGATGTCTTCTTTGCCGGAAAGGTTCCATTCGCTGTCCCCGGATCGCCTTGGCCTGATGTTAAACGATATCAAAAACCTTGCCCGGGGCTTAAACTTCGGCAGTTCGGTTGACCCGGAACTCGTTGAGGCATCGCGATACTACCAGCACCTCCAGCAGGCCGGCCAAAACATAAAAAGTGGTGCTGTTTTAGTTCTGGCGGCCATTGGACTGTTTCTGGGGTTCAGGCTTTTTCATCCAGGGCTGAGGGCCAGGAACCATGTGGAACGAATCGTCCGCTACGCCTTGATATTCTGCTCCTTAACTGCAATCTTCACCACCATCGGAATCGTCCTTTCCGTACTTTTTGAGGCCATCCGCTTTTTCCAGAAGATCCCGGTCACGGAATTTCTCTTCGGCCTCACATGGAGTCCGCAGACTTCCATCCGTCCGGATCAGATCGGGGCCTCCGGGCAATTCGGAGCCGTTCCGGTCTTTGGCGGCACCGTCCTTATTTCCGTCATCGCCATGGCTGTTGCAGCTCCCATAGGTCTCCTGTCGGCCGTTTATCTCTCCGAATACGCCTCAAGAAAAATGCGGGCCGTTGCCAAGCCGCTCATTGAAATTCTGGCAGGGGTGCCGACCGTTGTTTACGGTTTCTTTGCCGCCCTGGTGGTTGCCCCCTTCATTCGGGATGCCGGTGATGCTGTGGGATTGCAGGTCTCGTCCGAGTCGGCCCTTGCGGCCGGTCTCATCATGGGGATCATGATCATCCCCTTTGTCATGTCCATATCAGACGATGTGATCAATGCAGTGCCCCAGGCCTTGCGTGACGGTTCCTACGGCCTCGGTGCCACTCGATCTGAAACCGTCAAAAATGTCGTTATTCCGGCGGCGCTGCCCGGAATTATCGGTGGTCTCCTTCTCGCTGTTTCCCGGGCTATCGGCGAAACCATGATCGTTGTCATGGCAGCCGGGCTGTCGGCCAACCTGACGGCCAACCCCCTGCAGGCGGTAACCACGGTCACCGTACAGATTGTCACCCTGCTGGTCGGTGACCAGGAATTCGACAGTCCCAAGACCCTGGCTGCCTTTGCCCTGGGACTGCTGCTCTTTGTGGTCACCCTGATTTTAAACATTGTTGCCCTCTACATTGTGAGAACATACCGGGAAGAATATGAGTAAGAAAAAATTGCATGGTTCCAACACAATGGACATTGTTCAGAAGGGGTTGGGAAAACGTTACAAACAGGAACGTCGATTCCGGCTCATGGGCCTGTCTGCCATTCTCTTCAGCCTGCTCTTTCTCCTTTTTCTGTTCACTTCCATCTTCCTGAACGGCTACAAGGCTTTTTACCAGACCGTGGTCAAACTTGATGTCTTCTTTGACCCGGCAGTGCTTGATGTAAAAACTCCGGCTTCGGCCAATTACAGCGCTCTGATTAAAAAGAGCCTTCGTGATACCTTCCCTGAGGTAAAAAAACGAAAGGAAAAAAAGAAACTCTACAAGCTCGTCAGCAGTGATGCCCCTTTTCGGCTGCGGGCCCTGGTAGAGGAAGATCCCACGCTGATCGGCCGGACACGATCACTCTGGCTGCCGGCCGATGACGACCTGGACATGCTGATGAAGGGGTATATCGACCGCAATCTGCCGGAAACCGGCAGACGTATGGACGATCTGCAGATCGGCTGGGTGGATCAACTCATTGCAGACGGCCGGGTGAAGTCCCGGTTCAATACCGGTTTTTTTTTGGGTGGTGACTCACGGGAGCCGGAGTCTGCAGGCATCATGGGTGCTGTCATGGGGTCTTTTTATATGCTGGTCATTACCCTCGTTCTTTCCTTTCCCATTGGTATTGGAGCGGCCATCTACCTTGAAGAATTTGCCGTCAAAAACAGGCTCACCGATATTATTGAAGTAAATATCAACAACCTGGCCGCAGTGCCCTCCATCGTCTTTGGCCTTCTGGGACTGGGGGTGTTCCTGAATTTCTTTCACCTGCCGCGCTCAACACCCCTGGTGGGGGGACTGGTCCTATTCCTGATGACCCTGCCCACCATTATCATTACCAGTCGTGTCTCCCTCCAGTCGGTCCCGTCTTCCATCCGGGAAGCTGCCCTGGGGGTCGGGGCATCAAAAATGCAGGCCGTATTTCACCATGTCATGCCCCTGGCAATGCCCGGGATGCTCACCGGGACTATTATCGGCATGGCCCGGGCACTGGGAGAATCGGCCCCTCTGCTCATGATCGGCATGATTGCCTTTATTGTTGATATACCGACAGGGATCATGGACCCGGCCACCGCCCTTCCGGTACAGATTTACCTCTGGGCGGACAGCCCGGAACGCGCCTTTGTTGAACGGACATCGGCGGCCATCATGGTTCTGCTCTTCTTTCTTGTGCTCATGAATGGAACGGCGGTCTATCTGCGCAGTAAATTCGAGCGGAGATGGTGAGGAATCGGGCTGGTATTTTGATGGAAAACAAACAAAACCCTAACGCGCTCCTAATATTGAATTGATAGCTTTCCGGTCAGGTCAAGATGGTTTTCATATGAAAAAGTACAGTAACTGTTCAGGAGCACCTCACGGAGTCTGCGCTTACCTCTTTGCCCATTTAAGCCTGCTCGAGTAGCACAAGTACGCTTCACAGTCTTAAATGAACAGGTAAGCGAAGATTCCGAATCTAAGGCACTCCTGAACAGTTACAGGATGGTGGTTTTACAAGTTCTCAGCATCCACTTCTAAGTAACAAATTTCTGGATTCCCGCTAACAGCATGCGGGAATGACGGTATTTTCGTGTGACAAATAATAAAATCGTCATCCCCGAGTGCTTTTATCGGGGATCCATTGTTACGATTAAAATAAACACCGGAGCACCCGGTTATGCTGCTGAATAGTTACAAAGGACATTCAATCAAAAAGGAGAAACAGATGTTGAAAAAAACGATTCTGGTGTTGGCGGCAGCTGTTATTGCAGGTTCAGCCCTCTCGGCAAACACGGTTTTTGCCAGGGATTATATTTACATCGTCGGTTCGTCCACGGTGTATCCCTTTGCAACCACCGTTGCCGAACAGTTCGGCAAGTCGACAAAGTTCAAGACCCCGAAGGTCGAATCCACGGGTTCGGGCGGCGGTCTCAAACTCTTCTGTGCAGGGGTGGGGGTTGAGCATCCCGATATCAGCAATGCCTCCAGGAGAATCAAAAAATCCGAATATGACAAGTGCCAGGCAAACGGTGTCAAGGATATTGTCGAGGTGAAGATTGGCTACGATGGTATTGTGATTGCCAATTCCAAAAAAAGCCCGCTTATGAAGCTCAGCAGAAAGGATATTTTTCTTGCCCTTGCCAGACAGGTGCCCGATCCTGCCACCGGAAAACTGGTTGCCAATCCCTACACAACCTGGAAGGATGTCAATCCCTCCCTGCCTGATACAAAAATCGAGGTCCTGGGTCCCCCTCCCACCTCCGGGACTCGTGACGCCTTTGCCGAACTGGCCATGGAAGCCGGAGCCAAATCTTTTGCCGACCTGAAGGGACTGCGCAAGGCAAAGGGCGATGCGGTAAAACCGCTGATGGCAAAACTCGGCATCCCTGAAAGCGCTTTTAACAGGAAGGGGAAAAAGGTGTTCAAACAGGTTGCCCACTCCCTCCGTGAGGACGGCGCCTACATTGAAGCCGGTGAAAACGACAATCTGATTGTCCAGAAACTGGAGGCGAATCCCGCTGCCCTGGGAATCTTCGGCTTCTCCTTTCTTGATCAGAATGAAGACAAGGTGCAGGGATCTGCAATCGATGGTCAGGTTCCCACCTTTGAAGGGATTGCCGATGGCAGCTATCCCGTTTCAAGGCCCCTCTTTTTCTATGTGAAGAAGGCACACGTCCCGGTCATTCCCGGCATCAAGGGATACCTTGCCGAGTTCAGTTCTGATAAGGCCTGGGGTGATGAGGGATACCTTGCCGATAAGGGGATGATCCCCATGCCGCCGGAGGAACGGACAAAATATGGAGCAGATGTTAAAAACCTGACCCCGCTTGTTTTGCAGTAAAAAAACTGCTCAGGCATGTTGGTTGTTCCAGCTGCAGGCTGTCGGGGTATGACTCCTGTACAGTCTGCATGCTGTCGGACAGGAAGCGCAAGAAATAATACCAGGGTACCCCCTATGTTACAGACACTTTCCAGCACCACGCCACCGGTATCGATCCTCAACCGTGAAAAAAAACAGGGGACAGTATCAAGGACTCTGGTCGATCGTGAGGACCGGACCACGGCCGGGATTCCGTTTGTGGAAAATCCTCGCATGACCTGTCGCAAGGTAAATGTCTATTACGGAGACAAGCACGCGATAAAGGACGTTTCCATCGATATAGCTGAAAATGAAGTGCTGGCCATGATCGGTCCCTCGGGATGTGGAAAGTCAACCTTCCTGCGCTGCCTTAACCGCATGAATGACACCATTGATGTCTGCCGGGTGAACGGTGACATCACGCTTGATGGAAGAGATATCTACGATAAAAAGATAGATGTGGTTCCTCTCCGGGCCCGGGTGGGAATGGTCTTTCAGAAACCAAACCCCTTTCCCAAGTCCATCTACAACAACATTGCCTATGGCCCGACCATTCATGGCCTTGCTGCGGCAAAGACCGAACTGGACGAGATTGTCCAGACATCGCTGGTCAAGGCCGGCCTCTGGGACGAGGTAAAAGACCGGCTGGATCATCCGGGAACGGCCCTTTCCGGTGGTCAGCAGCAGCGGCTCTGCATTGCCCGGGCCATTGCAGTGAGTCCGGAAGTGATCCTGATGGATGAGCCCTGCTCAGCACTTGATCCCATTGCCACTGCAACCATCGAAGAACTGATCTCCGAGTTAAAAGAGCATTACACAATCGTTATCGTCACTCACAACATGCAGCAGGCTGCCAGGGTTTCCCAGCGAACCGCCTATTTTCACCTCGGTGATCTCCTTGAAGTGGGCAAAACCGATATCCTCTTCACCCGGCCCTCTCATCAGCTAACCGAGGACTATATTACCGGCCGGTTTGGTTGATCTGTCATTATTCCACAGTTGACTGGAGTACTAACACACCTGTTTCTCAAATCATTCAAAGAATGATCTATTGGAAGTCTCAACCATGTCAACAAGACAGCATGTTGAGATGTTTCCTGAACTTCACGAACCATACACCTACACAATATTTAGTTCTATCCGCTTATGTCAGCGGCGGCGTGAAAATGTCACCTGTACAGAGATGTAACCCGCCCCGATATCAGCCGGCAGGGCGGGGTTCATTTCAGAGTTCTGTCTGTTCCTTCATTCGATAACTTTTTCCCTCGATAACCAGGGTGTCTGCATGATGCAGTAATCTGTCCAGGATTGCGGAGGTAAGGGTTGTTACTTGAATTAAATGTTCTCTCTACTCTTCTGTAAGAGCCTGCAGGATTGGGCATTGTGCCGATGCTGTCTCATCGCAGCAACCCGCCACTAAACCATGCAGCACCTCCCGTATTTTGTTCAAATCATGGATCCGCTGATTGATGTCGTCGAGCTTCTTTTCCGCCCGCTGCCTGATATCACCACAGGTAGACTGCGGATCACTGTGCAGGGCGAGCAGACCCTTGATTTCTTTTAATGAAAATCCAAGTTCTTTTGCCCGACGGATAAAACGAAGACGATGTACTGTATCTTCGGGATACTGCCGGTATCCGGACGCACTTCTTGGCGGAGGATCTATTAATGCCTGTCGTTCATAAAAACGAATGGTTTCAACCCCGATC
>WFRY01000155.1 GCA_015486315.1 Desulfobulbaceae bacterium | reverse complement strand
GTTGTCTTTGTGTGCCCCATTTATCCAGCTGTGAGAACGACAGTTCCTTACTCCTTCTCTGCCCGTGGCATGTTGTTTTTATAGGTAATTTGTTTTGTAAGTTTACCTGATTGTGCATACCATTTTTTCACGCCGTTTATCTCGTTATCCCTATAGGGGATTTCTTCTTTTATGTTTCCCGATGGGTAGTACAGCCTCTCTATGCCGTCAATTTTTCCATTCTTAAAAGGGATTTCAGCTGCTAACGCCCCTGTTTGATCATGTTTTCTGGCCATGCCGTTTTTTTTGCCCTCTTTAAAAGGGATTTCCCATACCAATATTCCGGATGGATTATATATTCTGGTCATCCCGATTTGCCGGCCATCCTTGAACCGGGATTCATTGGCCAGGGCACCTGACGCATGATAGCGTTTTTCTACACCATCCTTTTTGCCATCCTTATAATGCGTTTCCTTCTTGAGTTTTCCTGATTCGAAATATTGCCTGACAACACCATTTACCGGTGTGCTTCGTGCACTGTCATAAACGATTGAATCTTTAATCGAGATCTCTTTGTTTGTATAAACGTCAGCTCCGGCAGCTTCGGCGCAGGCAAGAGTGGAAAAGTACAGGATTGAGATAATGATGAAGTACAATGATCTTTTCATGTTAACCCATCTCTTATGGTAAACGTGTTCAGGCAGAAAAAACCTGTTCTGAAACAGGCCGACAGAGTTTGTCAGCGTGCGGTTTTTGCTGCAATTCGGTTGCGTATAATCCAGATGACGACTGCCAGCAGCAGGACCATCGAGCTGATGACCATTTGGGAACGGCCAATTTCTGTCTGTCCGGCTTTTGGAGGGAGAATGAGTTCTCCTCTTGTTCTGTGGACCCAGAGGCCATATTTCTGTCCCTGCTTGAACGAGGGGTGTTTCTGTCCCGGAACAAATGCCAGTTTTGGCGCTCTGAGCATGGTCTCTTCTCCCTTGTACTTAAAAGAAAATACAGGGATGAGGCGCTGGGGCTCTCCTTCTTTGGTTGCTGGATCAGGCAGCAGTTTTTTAACCGTAGCCTCAACCGGTATATAGTCAACACTTGTATCTGCGACAAAAAACAAAGTGTTGATACCGGCACGGAACATCAGACCTGCATAGAAGAGGAGGCCGATACAGAGCATGAGCAGGATGATCGATTTTTGTTGTCTTTTTTCCGGTTGTGTATTTTTCATGATGGCTGTTATCCCATAAACTGAAATCTTTTGAAATATTTTTTTCCACAACTGCATCCGTACGGAATTGTCATGGGTATATTTTGAAAATAGAAAAAATGGCGGAGCAAGCCGGGAGCGTGTTGTGAACGGTATCCTGCACCGTGATTCACAAGCCGTTACGGTGGGTCTTGCCATCCTGGCCTGTCTGCTCTGGTCTACAGCATTTGTGGGGGTTAAGATCGGCCTGCGCTATTCCGACCCCTTTTCCTTTGCCGGGATTCGTTTCATGCTTGCCGGAATTATGCTCATCCCGTTCTGGTGGAAGAGGAGATCTCCTTTCAGCGTTGTCCGGGAAAATAGTAAAGTAATATTTCTGGTCGCTTTTTTTCAGACGTTTTTGATGTACGGCCTGTTTTATCAAGGCATGACCATGGTCCCGGGGGCGCTGGCTGCCATTATGATCGGTTCTTCGCCCTTGACAGCTGCAGTTGTTGCCCATCTGTTTATGGCAGATGACGTGATGACCCGGCCTAAATCGATCAGTCTTTGTCTTGGCATGGTTGGAGTTGTTATTCTCAGTGTCAGTCGTCTGCCCTGGGTGTCTCCAACCGGCCTTGTCGAGTTTGCCGGTATTATGCTCCTCTTTATCTGCACGGTATCAAGTGCATTCGGCAATGTCCTGGTGGCAAAAGAAAAAAGTGATCTTGACCCGGTATTCTTGAACTCCATCCAGCTTTTTTCCGGCGGATTTTTTCTCTTTCTTGTCTCTGTTTTCAGGCAGGGACTGCCCCCCGTTGCTTTTCCTGCTGAATACTATTTGGCCCTGCTCTGGCTTTCCATACTGTCGGCGGTTTCCTTTTCACTCTGGTTTGTACTCCTGCAGCGGCCCGGTGTTAAAGTCTCCAGACTGAATCTCTGGAAATTTATTATCCCGGTGTTCGGTGCGGTTTTCAGCTGGGTTTTTCTGCCGGATGAGTCACCCGGTATCTTTCCGGTTATCGGCATGATCTGTATTGCCCTTTCAATTATTATGTTCAGTGTATCGGACAGGTGAAAACCAGATAATAATCTGCAATCATCGTTGCTGTTTCGGGTTTGATCCGTGGCAGGTGCTGAAGGGTGTCTACTCCTGCAACTGATCACAGGGCATGTGACTCTGCATACCCTGCCAGCAGGCGGGCAGCGTTTTCAGCTCCTTGCAGATTGATTACCGGTGAAAAGTGTGGCCTCTGCAACTGCTCTCTCAGGGCGGATTCGATGATCTCTGCCGTAATCTGTTGCTCCTCAAGTGAT
>WFRY01000154.1 GCA_015486315.1 Desulfobulbaceae bacterium | reverse complement strand
TAGTAATGGTAAGATAAGAAAAAATTGGACATTAAGTCGGTCTGAGTTGTCAGTTATCAGTTTTCAGTGTGCAGTGATTACAGCTTGTTGTGCTGTTACTGATAACTGAACACTGACAACTGATAACTTTTGCAGTGCTATATAAGTAACTTAATGTCTAAATAATTGCCATTTTTATGGATACATTTACGATGTCTGTACTGATGTTAAATAAGCGCTTCATTAAATCCACTTTTGACCTGATAACACCTCGGAATGCAGGCGTTGCAGGGCTCTTATAGAGCACTTACGATTTTAACAAGTTCATTATATTGGGATTCTATGGAGCGTACCAGTGCAAACTGTATCCGGGCCCGAAAAAGATTATGTTCCGGAGAGTGAACCTTGAAGTAGTGGTTACCTGCGAGATAGTCGGTGTAAAAACGAAGGCCCAGTTCAAAGCTGATCAGCCGGACACTGTCTACGATCAAATGAGTTTCGTCAGTCGTGAGCATATCGGTTTTGGAGCGAAAATATCCTTGCAGCATGGCAGCAAACAGCTCCTGATCAAAGGTAACATCGCCCGCAGCGTGTCCTTCTTCCCCTGATCGATTGCAACAGGAACGGAGGCAGTCTCCAAGGTCATGGAGCAGGAGGCCCGGTTTGACGGTATCAAGATCAATAAGACTGATTACCCGGCTTAAATCCTCTGTAAAAAGAAAGTTGGCAACCTTTGGATCGCCGTGAATAATCCTCAGCCTGATGGTTTTCCGGGTTCGTGCATCTTCAAGCAGGGATACATCCTGTCTCCGATCTTCGATGAAATCCCGGCAGTCCGTCGCATAATTTTGTACCTGCTGCAGCAGGGTATCATACTGCTCAAGATAGAGAGGGGTAACGTGGAAACCGGGCAGGGGATCGTTCAGAAATGAGGAGGGCAGGGAAGAGGTGAGGTGGTGAAACAAACCAAGACCTCTGCCTATTTCCCGTGCCTGTTCAGGAGTTGCCACCGTATTCAGAGCCCGGCTGTTGTCGATATAGGAGAGAAGCCGCCACCAGGAGCCGTCAGGGGAGACATAACCGGCAAATCCCTCGGGACTGCGCCGGACCCGGAAGACTGTAAAGTCCGTATCGACTTTTTCAAGCTGCAGGCGCAGGTAGCTGGTCAGGGTGGACAGGTTGTCCTGTACCAGGGCCGGATCGGGAAATACATTGGGGTTGAGTCGCTGGAGAACGTATTTATTCCCTGTATCGGAGACAGCCAGCCATGTATCATTAACATTGCCTTCACCCAGGGGACCCAGCCGGTTAACGGCTACCCCGGGCAGGAAAAATGAGAGTGCTTGGCGGCAGTCTGCTGGCACGGTTTTACCGGTAGCTGGTGTACTTGTCGGCGCGTCCGCAGGAGCTGTCTACCGGGTATCTTTCAGCGTTAATGGCGATCTTGGTATTTGCTGCCGCGACCAGGTCAATGTTCAGCCGCTCGGCCATACGCACCAGGTAGATGAGGACATCAGCCATTTCCAGAGAGACCTCCCGGTGCTGGTTATCGTCAAGCTCCAGGCTCTGCTGGCCGGTTAACCACTGGAAATGTTCGACCAGCTCTCCGGCCTCGACAATGAGTGCCATGGCCAGATTTTTCGGACTGTGAAACTGCTCCCAGTCACGCTCGTCAGCGAATTGTCGGACAGTACCGGTAAGGTCTTTCAGTGAATCAGGCATAGGCATGCAGCAGGCACCGGTTGGGCCGGTGCCTGGATTAAAATGAGTGGGATAACGTCTATTCCGCCCGCAGTACGACATACTGGCTGAATTCACCTGCCCGTACCCGCAACAGGATATGGTCGGGATTTTCGGTCTTTTTAAGTGCTTTTTTCAGCTCCGACAGGCTATGAACCCGTACTTTGTTTACCTCTTCAATCAGTTGACCGGGGCGCAGGCCGACACGGGCTGCCGGGCTGTCCTGGGCAACCTGGGTAATGAGGATTCCCTGTTTCCTTTTGTATCCGAACTGTTTTGCCAGCTCAGGGGTCAGTTCCTGCAGGTTCAACCCCATCTTGTCCAGCAGGGAGCTGCCGCCGACCGGTCCTCTCTGTCCTCTGCCGGTCCGGCTGAAACCTGCAGGCTGCTCGCCGACAACAACATGAATGGATTTTTTACGGCCATCGCGGATAACCTGCAGGGTGACTGTACTGTCCGGCGCGGTCATCGCCACCTTGTTACGCAGGTCGCTTACATCGTCAAGCTGTGTACCGTTCAGGGAGAGAATGACGTCGCCCTGCCGCAGGCCGCCTTTCCGGGCCGGTGAATCATCAGCTACCTCGGAAACGAGAATACCTTCGGCTTTTTTCAGGTCAAAGGATCGGGCCAGGTCTTCGTTGACATCCTGAATAACGACCCCAAGCCAGCCGCGGGTAACCCTGCCGTCCTTCTGCAGTTGTTTTTCGATATTTTTGGCCATGTTGACCGGAATAGCGAATCCAATACCCATGTAACCGCCGCTGCGGGAGAAAATAGCGGTGTTAATGCCCACGGCCTCACCGTGGATATTGAGCAGTGGACCGCCGGAGTTGCCCGGGTTAATGGCGGCATCGGTCTGGATAAAATTTTCATAGTCATTAATACCGATTTTGGACCGGCCCTTGGCTGAAACCACGCCCACTGTCACGGTCTGGCTCAACTCAAAGGGGCTGCCGATGGCGATCACCCACTCCCCGACCTCGAGTTTGTCGGAATCACCAAGCGGCAGGGTCGGCAGGTTCTTGCCGTCTATCTTGATCAACGCCACATCGGACTGGGGATCTGTGCCGATGACCGTTGCCGTAAATTCACGTTCATCGGCCAGCCGGACTTTGATGGTATCGGCATCTTCAACCACATGATTATTGGTCAGGATCATGCCGTCACTGGAGATAATAAAGCCTGATCCTGCACCCCGCTGCTTGAATTGGCGCGGCTGTGGCCTGCGGTTTTGAGGTGGCTGTCCGAAAAATCTCTGAAAAAAAGGATCGTTAAACAGGTCCGACGGGTCCTGTGCCCCTCCAAGTCCTTTAAAGATTTTGGAGGATTTTTCTACTCCGATATAGACCACGGCCGGCCCGGCCTTTTTAACCACTGAACTGAATGCCTTTGCAGAGCGGTCCAGCAGGGCAATATTATCATCCTCTGTCGCAGAGGCAGGGCCTGCGCCGAGAAGTGATAAGCAGAGAAAAATAACAGCTGTTACCTGCAGAAGTTGAAGATAGTGTTTCCGTCTCATGATGCACACTCCATGGTAATGTGAATGGATGCGAGAGGAGTTTTGGCTCCATGTCAATACCGCATACAATTATACCCTGCAGGAAATGCGTCAATAACCATTACGCAAATGTAATATTGGAAGCTGTTTATTGTTTATCTGTGGTGGTTGCCTGGAGAAAAACCTGGTTGTATAATTTGCGGTAATGTTCCAGGCTGCTCTCGTCCAGCCATCGTTCATAGGCTTTACGATACCTGTCGGCAGGCCTTTGAGTGAGCAGAATCCGGTTGATTTCAGTAATAATTTTTTTGCCCCATTCTGTTTTTGAACAGCCCACGGAACTGAGCCAGGAATCATAACCCACCTGGTTTTCCGCAATGGTCAAGGTCATGATTGTATCCTGGATTCCAAGTTTTTCCGCCTGGTACATGGCCTCTTCCGGCAGACTGATCATGGCGTCCAGTCGTCCCAGTTCAAGCATCTGAAAAAAGTTATGCGAAAATTCATCCTCTTCAAAAATGAACAGGGTGTCCTGATCTTTGTATTTATCAAGAACGGCATCAACATATTTCCCATAGGAGCGTTTGACTGCCCTGCCGATGGTTATGTTGCCCTTTTTCAGCAGGGCATCAAGCTGAATGGTTTTTTTACCGCCGAAGTCCGCATACCTGTCTTTTCTGATAACCAGTACCGTGGGCAGGGTGAAAAAACTGGGAATGGAAAAGTAGAGAAATTTTTCCCGTTCCGGAGTCCTGTACAGCCCGACATTACAGACCTTCTGCCCCTGTTTGAAGTTATAGATATGGCGGGCAAGGTTGGCCGTAATTGTATCATGCCTGTATTCCGGCATATTTTCCTGCAGAATGTCCATCACCACATCCTCATAACCCTGGCCTTTATACTTGCCGGCATGGATGAAAAAAGGAGGGGCATCGGCCTCCATCCAGGTTACGGAATCAGCTGCAGGAGCTGGGGCGGGCAGCAGGGTCATGATGATAAAAAAGAGAAAAAAGGGCAGGAAGGTCTGTCGGTTCATTGTTTTTCAACTCATGGCTCAAGGAGGAGACAGGACACAGGTCCTGGTCCGGTTCATGTAACTATTTGTGGTGCGTCAATGCAGGGCATTGTATATCACCCGGCCAAGCTGTTCCATAACATATGGCTTTTTGATAAAACTTGCAGCCCCGAGCTGCAGTGTTTGCCTGACATCGTCATTTTCAGAGAAACCGCTTGCAATAACCGCCTTCTGTCCGGGGTGAATAGTCAGAATTTGTTTATAGGTCTGCAGACCGTTCAGGCCGGGAGGCATGAGCATGTCAAGGAGCAGGATGTGGACAAACCTGGTGCGCAGGTATTCAACGGCCTCTTCGCCGGATGAGACTACGCTCACCTGATAGTTCAACGAGGTTAAGATCTGCAGAGCAATATCCTGCTGCTGCGGATTGTCGTCAATAACAAGAATTTTTTCTCCACTTCCCCTGAGCGTCTTCAGATCGGGTGTCGGCTCAGCCGGGGTAAAATTCCGGTCGGTTACCGGAAAATAAAGTGAAAAGGTTGTTCCGCGCTCATCACTGTTGACACGAATCTCTCCATTATGATCCTGTACAGTGTTCCATACCACGGTCAGACCAAGCCCGGTACCACTTTTTCCCATGACCTTTCTGGTGTAAAAGGGATCAAAAATATGGTCCAGATCCTCAGGGGCAATGCCTGGCCCTGTGTCATGGATGTTGATAACAGTCCATCTCTTTCTCCTGATCACCTCGTCTTGTTGATCAGGATCATCCTGCTCGCAGACTGCTGTGGAAATGGTTACCCGGCCGCTGTCGGTTATTGCCTCTGCTGCATTTATGACCAGGTTCATGATGCTCTTCTTTACATGGATCGGGGAGCAGGAAATATTCACCACTGCCGGATCAAGCTCACTTTTCCAGGATATGTTCGGGTAGAGAGACTGGAGTTGAAGAAATTCCGGTGAGTTCAGGTACTCATTTATCATTGTATTGGGTGCTGCAACAGTCCTGGGTGCCGCCACACCACGGGCAACGGTCAGCAGGTCCGATACCACATCCGCCGCCCGCAGACCCGATCTTTTTATGGCCTTGACCTGGCCTCGTAACTCACTGTCAGCAGGCAGTTTTTTTAGTATCAGTTCCGGGTAGTTGATCACGCCTGACAGGATATTGTTGAGATCATGGGCAACTCCGCCGGCCATCAGACCGATGATCTCCATTCGTTTGGCCCTGTGCAGCTTTTCTTCAAGGGAGCAGCGCTCAGTAATATCAACAATAACGGATCGAATCCCGATGATCTCATCTCCTGAATATATGGGAGCGGATCGCGCCAGTACCGGAAAGAGGATTCCGTCAGGGGTACGTACAGTGTACTCATCAAGTTTTTGTTCCTTTCCCTGAATAAGATTCGTGAATTTTTCTCTGGCATGCGGCACCTGCTCAGGAACCATGAATGCAAAAAGAGAGCTGTTCAAGAGCTCTCTTTTTGTAATGTTCAACTGTTTCAGGGCGATTTTGTTTGCATAGGTAAGGTTTCCCTGCAGATCCGTTTCACAGACCATTTCCGGCAGCAGGTTGACCAGGTCGTGAAAACGGCGTTCACTGGCCTGGTGTTTTTGTGTTCGTTCAAAAACCTGCTGTTCCAGGAACCTGCGATTATAATAAAGATAGAGCATAAACAGACTTGCGAGCAGGGTCAGGACCATGAAAAAAAAGATATTGAGCAGCGGGTAGAAAATCCGAACATACTGTTCGCCATGCAGGGAACCGATGAGCTGATTTTTATAGACAATATCTGCTGATAATTTTTCCAGGGGAAGCAGGTGCAGTAAGGAGAGGAAGTGGTCCAGTCCGGTCGGCTCGGGGCCGGTAACCTGGAAAAACGGGGTGTCGTCTTCAAGGAGGACGGCTAAATACCTGTACTTGTTTGCCTGCACTGCAAGCTGCAGATATGATTTGATGCCTGATTTGTTCAGGGCCCAGATATCATTTTTAATGATATCTGCGTGGGTTTTGAATCGAATATTGTCTTGAATATTTTTGTGTTGGATATAGGCAAAGGACACCAGTGAAAAAGCAATGCCAATGAGAAAGCATCCGGCGGCAAGCTGTTTCCAGGATGGAAAGATAAAGTTCATCGCTCAGCAGCAGAGATGCTACAGTTCCGAGCAGGGGGGATTTACCGGTCCCTTGAGCTGGAAGACCAGTTTTAACCCCTTTTT
>WFRY01000153.1 GCA_015486315.1 Desulfobulbaceae bacterium | reverse complement strand
GCTAACAACCTGCTTAAATAACGGAGTTGCAGGCAATTCAGATCGTCATCCCCGAATGTAGTTATCGGGGATCCAGGCTTCTTACCGACACTTATTGAGAAGCTACCAGAAAACTTGTAAAACAACCGAAAAAATTAACATACCGGCAGAGCTGTTTATGAGGCAACAGTTTTCTCATCGGCCGGGAATATTAAAACGAACCGGATTTCATCTGTCTGCTGCAGTATCCGGTTACGGAGTTTTACTGCCGGGCATGCCAAGAAAAGAATAGACGTCGGTCGTTGTTGCCCCGGGGGTATCCGAGAGAAATTTTGCCGCTTTGCCCGCGATATAGGCTGTGGAAATGGATGTGCCGGCATAGATTCCGGGATCACCCTGATTTCCTATGGGGAAAGCTGCTATTCCAGGTGCGGAGATACTGACAAAGTTGCCGAAGTTGGAATCCTTCCAGGGCTTGCCGTCCGGCGTCAGGGCGCCGACTCCGATGACGCTGTCGTAAGCTGCCGGATAGACCGGTACTCCGGTGGGCTGATTACCAGCAGCCGCCACGATAACCACACCGTTTGCAGCTGCCTGATCCATACTCTGGTGGAGAAAGTCACTGTCGGTTTCAGTTCCCCAGCTCAGGCTGACGACTCCTGCACCATTACGCAGGGCAAAATCCAGGCTCCGGATGAGGGTAAAATTCGAGGTTAATCCCTGCTGATCAAAAATTTTAACCGGTATGATGGATACATACTCTTCACTGTTGTTCTTCATGACCCCTGCAGGGGTGACCATGCCCGATGCAATCATTGCCATCTGGGTTCCATGGCCCATGCTGTCTGAAATGGGTGCTTCCGGGTTCATCGGGTCCAGGGAAGTGGTGACAAGGGGATCTAATCCGAGTCCCGGTACAAGGCCGCTGTCCAGAATTGCAACCGGTACCTCGACAATACTGTCGGTTGATGATTCCGGTTGCGCTTGTAGATCCGCGATATCGGCGAGCTGGTAAGGAGGCGGTGCGGAGTAGACAAAGTTGGGCTCGGATACTGCTGGTCCGGTTTTGTTTATGCGGGCGACCAGGGTCGGGATATCGGTGCTCTCCGGCACCCTGATTTTGTATATGCCGGCTGTTGACCTGTGGCCGATGACGGTTCCGTTGATCTGCCGGAGGAGCTGTTTTAAACCTGTCTGATCAACGATGCCGGGTAGTTGCAGGAGGATTTCACCCTGGACATATCTGTTGCCGGTGGCCGGATCAACCATCACCTTGTGCCTGTTTTTCACCTCCAGAAGGCGTATGTCATCTCTTTTGCCGGGGGTGAAAACCTGTAGCTCCTTCAGGGTCGTGGAGCCGTTTGTTTTTTTCTGGTCGGATTTCCAGATCAGGGCATAGCTATAGGGTTTGATGATGGAATGCAGTCCCCGGCGGAGATCCTGCCTGTCAAGGGAAACAGTGACAGGCGGGTTGATATCGGGTCCCACCCGAATGGTGATGCCCAGCCCGGCCAGTTCCTGCAGAATCGACATCAGAGGAGTTTTTTCGGCATGGAGGGTGATCCGGTCGCCGGAAAGAGTGACATCCGTGCAGGAGCCGGACTCCGGGTAAAGGAGCATGCCGAGCAGGATGCAGATGATCAGGTGACAGGGTCTGTGTTGTTTGCTGAAAAGCATGTTCCGTTTATCAAGTATCGTCTGCGGATCTCACTTGAAAGAAGTGTAATCCGGAGAGAATGAAAAGCCTTGTCCGGTGAAGATAACAGGTGCAATTGTACCGTATCATGATTTTATCGGAAAACCAGCTTGCAGGAAACATGTTTTCTGCTAAAATAAAAAATTTTTTCAGGAAATATAAAAAAATGGCGCTATGATAGGTATTCATGAGGCTGTTGATTAAATAGGATCTTCGCTTAAGATCAGGTAAGCACGATACGAGACTCCGAACCATACGAAAACATTTACAGCAGGCATATACTTAATATTCCGGTGATAAATCTTTTCGTATAACGCAGAGATCGGGCGAGGACACATTAAATAAACGGGCTCATTCATGGTTGAGATGTAGTATATCAGCCATTCTCCGGCAGAGCCATGGTGCATGATTACCTTGCCGGGTATGACCAATGACCTCTTTCTGTGGCAGGTAAATTGCCGGGCTGTACTGTTCCGGAGCGTGTATGCGTAATAAACTGAAAATTTTTCTTCCCGGCGAAAATACGACTCTGATTGTCACCGCTGCCCTTATCGGCCTGCTGTCCGGTGCGGCAATTATTGTGTTTAAGGAAGCAGTCGACCTGGTTCATGAGTTTATTTTTGTTCAGGGTTATGAATTGCTTCGCATCAGCGAGGGGGGCTATCGCCGTTTTCTGCTGCCGCTTATTCCCATGTTCGGCATGGTCCTGCTCATTCCCCTTTCGCTCCTGTTCCCGGGAAAAGTAAACGGTTACGGATTTACCAAATTCCTCCGCAGGGTAAATCTGGAAAATGGTGTTATTAAAGCCAAAAATATTTTTATCAAGATCGCAGCTACGGCTATAACCATCGGTACCGGCAGTTCAGCCGGGGTCGAGGGACCTATCGCCCAGATCGGTGGTGCGCTTGGTTCGCAAGTCGGCCAGAAGTTCCGGGTCTCCGGAGCACGAATGAAGATATATATTGCCGCCGGCTGTGCAGGAGGTATTGCCGGAATTTTTAATGCCCCGATTGCCGGTATTTTTTTTGCGGCCGAGATCGTCCTGCTCGGTACCTATGAGATTTCTTCTTTTTCAGCCCTTGTCATAGCCTCTGCTCTGTCAACTGTGGTTTCCCGGGCCTATTATGGTGAGGTTCCGGCCTTTCCTATTCCTGATTATCACATGGTTAATCCTTTTGTGGAAATGCCTCTCTATGCGGTGATGGCCTTGCTCTTCGGACTGCTGGCGGTTGTTCATATTCGGTTTTTTTACTATGTCAGAGATAAGTTTCAGGCCCTGCCCGTTCATGATCAGCTCAAACCTGTTATCGGTGCCTTTATTGTAGGCAGTATCGGCATTTTTTTCCCCCAGGTCATGGGTGACGGTTATGAATTTATTGAACAGGCACTGGCCGGTCACGGTATAATATGGATCATGCTGGCTCTGGCGGCCTTGAAATCCATTGCCACTGCCGTAACGCTTGGTTCCGGGGGGGCGGGCGGAGTGTTTGCGCCTTCTCTGTTTATTGGAGCCGTTGCAGGCGGTGCATTCGGCGGTGTTGTGCACGCTCTGTTGCCCAATTACACTGCGACCCCGGGGGCCTATGCCACCATTGGTATCGGAGCCTTTCTGGCCGCCTCTACCCATGCACCCATGACCGCTATGTTTCTGCTCTTTGAGATGACCGGTAACTACATGATTATTGTACCGATAATGCTCACCTCCATCCTCGGAACAGTGATCTCCTCCAAGTTTTATCATGATTCCATTGATACGGTTGATTTTACCCGTGAGGGAATTGACATTCATGAAGGCCGGGAAGTGGCCATCCTTAAATCCATCCGGGTTGGTAAGGCCATTACCGAAGAGGTGGATTTTATCAGTGAGACGGCCAATATCAATCACCTGCTTGAACTGTTTGCCATGGCCAAAGACTCTTTTTATTTTCCGGTCATCAACCATACCGGCAGGATGGTGGGCGTTGTCTCCATGCAGGATGTGAAGACCATTCTCCATGACGAGGAGCAGCGTTGCTGTTTTCTGGTCGGGGCTATCTGCAGTCGTGATGTCATCAGTCTGACTCCTGATGATAATCTCTATGATGCCATGCAGCTTTTTGACGTTAAAGGTATTGAGGAGATTCCTGTGGTGGAGAGCATGGAAGACCCCTGGGTCCTGGGCATGATCAAGCGACGGAATGTCATTTCCGCCTATAATCATGAAGTGCTCAAGCGGGGCATAAGTGAAAAGGCCGACAGTATCAGGGTGCTTTGTTCAGCATCCTGATCCGCTGGGTGGTGGAATGTGAAGATAACCTTATTCTCATTTGGTTTTAAACACGGCTATGCTGAGGCCGACATGGTCTGGGATGTTCGTTTTCTACCCAATCCATATTGGGTTCCGGAACTTAGAGACCATACCGGTCTTGAAGAGCAGGTTGCCGCCTATGTCTTACAAAATAAAACCGGCCGACTGTTTCTGCAGCATCTTGATCCCTGCCTTTCATTTCTGCTGACCAGTCATGAAGGGGCGGGCCGAAAAGATTTTACACTTGCTGTCGGCTGTACCGGAGGCCGACATCGTTCGGTTGCAGTAACGGATTATCTGAAGAAAGTTCTTGCAGAGACGACGTTCGATCTTACTGTATATCATCGAGATATAACCAGGGAATAGGTAGAAGCTTTATGCTTGCAGGTTGTCTTGATTACTTCGCGGCACGATAACGGAGTAGGAAGAGGATTAACTGCAGCCGTTCCTTTAATTCGTTACAATCAGGAGGAACATCTTATGAAAGAATTGCTCAAAAATGTTGTATATGCCGGTGTGGGCGCTGCTTTTCTGACCCGGGACAAGATAGAAGAAGTTCGGGGTGAACTGGTAAATAAGGGCAAGCTGACCAAGGATGAGGGAAAAGAATTTGTTGACGATCTGCTGAAAAAGTCGGAGTCGGCCAGGGACCAGCTGGAGTTATGGCTGACCGGCCAGGTTGAAGACCGGGTCAAGCAGCTCGACCTTGCCACTAGTGACGAGGTCGCTGAGCTGCGACGTCAAATCGAAGAACTGCAGGTGGCTATCAACAAGCAGGCTGGTCAGTAAACCCTGATGTTCAGTATCAGGCAGCTCGGTGCCATTAACCGGACCTACCGGCATCTGAACCGCTATCAGCGCATCCTGCGGGTCCTGTTTAAATACGGGTTCAGCGATCTGGTTGAACGTCTCCATATCGACCAGTACCTGGAAACCGGTCTGCAGATGATCAACCGCAAGCCGCGGGAACAGCTGGACCGTCATACCCGGCCTGCCCGCCTGCGCATGGCCCTGGAGGAGCTTGGCCCGACCTTTATCAAGCTCGGCCAGCTCCTCTCCACCCGACCTGATTTCATTCCGCCCGAATATCTCGACGAACTGGCCAAGCTCCAGGACAGTGTGCCGCCCTTTACCTATCCGGAGGTGCAGCAGATCTTTCAGGAGGAGTTCGGAAAAGATCCCTCTGAGATATATGAGTATTTTGACTCGGTTCCTCTGGCCGCCGCCTCCATAGGGCAGGTCCATTCGGCCCGGCTCAGTGATGATCAGGTCCCTGCCAATGATGAAACAGGCCGTGATGTGGTGGTCAAGGTTCAGCGGCCCGGTATCGAAAACACCATAGCCGTTGACCTGGAGATCCTGGCTCATATTGCCCGTCTGATGGAAGAGCATCTTGAAGAGGTGCAGGGGCATCGTCCCTCGGCCATTGTCCATGAGTTTGCCCGCAGCCTGTCCCGGGAAATCGATTTTACCATTGAGCTGTCCAATATCCAGCGTTTTGCCCGTCAGTTTGAAGGTAAGGCGGAAATTCATGTTCCCCGGGTGTACCGCTCCCTGTCCACGGACCGTATCCTGGTGCTGGAACGGATTGAGGGCATCAAGGCCTCGAATATTGATACCTTAAGGAACAAGGGGTACGACCTGCCCCTGATAGCCCGGCGCGGTGCCAACCTGGTCATGGAACAGATCTTTGTCCATGGTTTTTTCCATGCCGATCCTCATCCGGGCAATATCTTCATCCTGCCGGAAAATGTGATCTGTTTTATAGATTTTGGCCAGATGGGCAGGCTGTCTCTTAAAGACCGGGAAGAGTTTGTAGATCTTGTGCTCCATATTGTTGACGGCAATGAAATCAAAGTCGCCTCTGATGTGCTGAAGATAACGACCCAGCAGGGAGAGTTGGATCGGGATGCATTGGCCATGGACGTGGGGGATTTTCTGGACCGGTATCTGTACCTCTCTCTTGCCGAACTCAAGGCCGGTAAAATACTTCAGGATTTGCTGGAACTGGTCAGTCGCCATAAACTGTCGTTACATCCCAACCTTTACCTGATGCTCAAGGCTATGACCACGGTGGAAGGGGTTGGTCTGGTACTTGATCCAAAGCTTGAACTCATTGAGCTGGCCAGTCCTTTTATGAAAAAGATCAAGCTTGACCGGATTAAACCGCGACGTCTGGCTGAGGAGGTCGGCGCAAGCGGAAGTCAGTACCTGAGCCTGATTCGAGACCTTCCCGAAGAGGCACGCAGCATTATTTCGCAGCTGCGCAAGGGAAAGATGAAACTGGAGTTTGAACACCGCGGCCTGCGTCCCATGGAACGTTCCCTTGACCGGGTGTCCAACCGAATTGCCTTTGCCATCGTGCTGGCAGCCCAGATTATCGGCTCTTCTCTTATTGTTCTCTCCAATATCCCTCCCCGCTGGCACAGCATTCCGGTTATCGGTCTGGCCGGCTTCCTGATTGCCGCTGTTATGGGCTTCTGGCTGCTCATCTCCATTATCCGGCACGGCAAGATATAAGAGCATCATCCGCTGAACAGCTATTCATTTTTTTCTACTCCGTATTGATATTCCGCCGGAAATCTGATAACTTTTTTGTAAATTTATCTGGCGGCTGTCTGTCCGCTTACAAAAAAGAGGAGGGAGAAGATGATGCAAAGAATTATGATCCTGTGTCTTGCTGTTGCCCTGACCGGCTTCAGCGGCCAGGCCATGGCCGGTGGCGGTCAGAACTACCCCAATGGTGCAGAGGCCTTTATGGCAGGGGCGGTTCCGCCCCCGGGCTTTTATTTTCTGGATTATGTGTATTACTACAATGCCGACACTATGAAGGATGACAGTGGTGACGATATTGAAGCCTTTGATGATGTCTCAGTCGTTGCCAACGTCTTTCGTTTTCTGTGGATGAGCGACAAAAAGATTTTAGGCGCTGACTATGGAATGCATGCCTTTGTGCCCATTCTCGGTACGGATCTGAATTTCAAGGTCCCGGTCGGACCGGAAGCAAGCAGGTCCTATGATGACACCTCTGTACCCTATGTCATCTACAGCCCCTTTATTTTAGCCTGGCATCTTCAGGAGGGGAAGCTGCATATTGTGACTTCCCTTGCAGATATCTACATCCCCACCGGTCAGGACGACGGAAACATGGCCTCTGTGGGTAAGAATTTCTGGACCATTGAACCGGTGATAGGCATAACATATATGCTGGACAGCTGGGAATTCTCTGCAAAATTCATGTATGATTTCAATACGACTCAGGATGATTGTCCCACCGTCTATGGAGTCGAGCCGGACCGTGACCCGGGGCAGGAATTTCATTTTGACTACTCGGTTTCCTATGCAGTTAATCCTTCATTCCGTCTCGGCGTGAACGGTTATTACTATATCCAGACCACGGATGACTCTTATGACCTGGACGGCATACCGATGACCCTTCAGTTTCCCTCTGTTGCAGACCTGCTTCGGGCTGACGAAGGATACCGCAGTACGGTGTTTGCCGTGGGACCGGGCATCTGGTACAATCATCAGAACATGTTTTTTTCACTGCGTAATCAGTGGGAGATGGGAGCTGAGAACAAAACGGAAGGATATAATATCTGGGCCAAGTTTACCTATGCCTTTTGATGAAAAGGTATAGGGGATAATCAGGAACAGGAAAAGCCGCGTAAGTCATTACGCGGCTTTTTTTGTGCTACTCTCGGTAACTATTTTTTCTGCCAGGAACCTTTGAGATTAATAAATTGACCTGGCGGGGTTTTTTCAATTGCCTTTTTTCCGGCTAACTGTTCCACGGCATTCAGTGGTGTCTTGTTACGCTGGGCAATCTGCTGGTACATCTGTTTACGCTTGCTGTTAATGCTGTTTACCAGTTGTTGTACTTCAGGCGTAGCCTTGACCGGAGCAAGATAACCGGTGGCGGTCTCGCCCACCAGTCCCTGCGCTTTGGCTGTCTGCAGATCTATGGCCATGGCCGGTTGGCAGGCCAGCATCAGGCCGAAGAGTATAAGGGTAATTGTCTTCTTCATGTATGCTCTCCTTAAAATAATCCGCTGTCTTCGCTCAGCACGCTGTCCAGTTCCTTATCAACCTTGACCAGAATTTCATGCTGTATCTTGACATTGAGATTAATGGTGATCGGTTTTTCCGGTGTAGCCATCTTGACGGTCGGGCTGCACCCGAAACCGGCAAATAACAAGAGGGCCAGCACCACCAGTGCCGGTTTGTGTTTCATTATATATCCTCCATCAGTATAAGAACTCAGGTTCATGAACGTAACTGGTCACAGGATTTGTAACTGTGCGTTTTCATCTACCTTAAACCTGTAAGTGATCTGGGGTGCCGTAGATTCGTACGATCGTGACTGGTCGCTATAACAGCGAAGCGGTGTCATCCTCTATGCGGGCAGTCGCGATCGTACGAAGATGCGGTGCCCCTGATCACTTACTCATGAACAGGCAGAAGCGCTACCCTGCCATGCATGGCATCTGATTCGATCGTACCTGCGTCGGTATGGCAATAAGTTTTTCAAATCCATTACCTGTTATTTGTAATGT